>NZ_JBMLTR010000074.1:0-3854 GCF_049239865.1 Aquidulcibacter sp. | reverse complement strand
TAAAATCAATTGGATGAAGCAGAGTGACGCCGCTCGTTTGGCAGGGGCGGCACCGCCTATTTTCCCTCGCAAAGCTTTTATCTGCCTAAGCCATAACCAAGCAACAATCGTGTCGCCAACAAAGATAGAAAATGGACTTGCCCAAGCACGTGCATCGACTTCGCGGCCAGTTACCAGCTTAGCCGTACACTCTTGAATATTACTCACACATGTCACCAAGGCTTCGAAAAGCGCTACCTCGTGCTGACCCTGGATTGAGCTAAGGTCGGAAACGATTTCTTGCAGAAATTGCAGTAGGGTGGCTCCGCCATCGCTTCGTACGCCTCTGAGGACGAAGTCTATCGCTAAAATACCACTCGTGCCTTCATGAATCGTGTTGAGGCGCTGGTCCCGGAATAGTCTTTCTACTGGATGATCACGCACATACCCGGCTCCTCCCATAACCTGGATCGCTAGCGAGTTTGCCTCAAGGCCGCGTTCTGAGCACCAATGTTTCACAAGTGGGGTTAAGAGACCAAGTCGGATCCTAGCCCGCGACGCCTCACTTATATCCGGGTGACTAAATGCGTCATCTACCATTCGGGCCCCGTAAAGACACAGACAAAGACCGCCTTCGCAAATGGCCCGCTGTAAAAGCAGCATTCGCTGGACGTCGGCGTGGCCGATAATGGCCACAGGCAATCCTGTTTCGCGGTCGCGCCCTTGAAACCGCGTCTGTGCATACTCTGTTGCATGCCGGAACCCTGCATACGCTGTCGCTGCAGCTGTCACCCCGACACCGATTCGGGCTTCATTCATCATGTGGAACATATATGAGAGGCCTAAATGGGGTTTGCCGATCAGATACCCAATTGAAGGACCCTTTGCACCAAATTCCAACGCACAATTTGATGTGCCACGATGGCCAAGCTTGTGATTAAGGCCGATTGTGGCAACTCCATTTGATTCCCCGTCAAGGTTCATCTTTGGCACAATAAGGAGTGAGAGACCTGAAGCGTTTGTTGCACCCCCGTCAATCCGCGCCAACACAAGATGGATTATGTTGGCTGTGAAATCTTGGTCTCCCCCAGAGATCCACATTTTGGTCCCGGTGACATCGTAGGAACCATCATCGCGCAATACGGCCCGGGTCCGAATCTCGCCGAGCGCCGATCCTGCTTGAGGCTCACTTAGGCACATGGTCCCGGTCCAGATTCCATCGCGCATTGGATTTATAAATGTTGACTTCTGCCATGTATCGCCAAACGCTTGAATGACTCTGGCTGCAGCGGTGGTGAGGAATCCATATCCTGCTGCAGGGTTACATGCCGCTCCAAATATTGCCATAAGTGCCGTTGATATGCACGATGGTAATTGAAGCCCCCCATTTTCGAGGGTCAAACCAGCGCCTAGTAATCCAGCATCGGCATAAGCATGAAACGCCTGAGCCACATCATCGTGGACCAACACTCTGCCTTCAACGAATAACGGCTCTTCTGCGTCGATTCTAGCAGCGATCGGGGAAAACTTACGCTCAGCTAAGTCATCCGCGGCGGACAGAATGTTCGCTAAGTCAAGCCTGTCTAAGTGACCAAAAGTCGGCCAGGTTAACACGGCCTCAGCCCCCAGCACATCACCTAAAAGGAATCGCAATTCTTGTAGCAGCAAACGAGCACCTAATGTTTACATATTATAAGTTATGTGTCGACATATTAACAGAATGGTTTGACACAAAGCAAGTTATTTCTTGCAACTAAAGCTAAAAATTCGTGGTTGGCGGGTTTGCCTTCGACATTGTACGATTTTGTAGGTGCCCCATTCGACAGGTCGTGCAATGCCAATTGTCCTGAAAGCTTCTTGATCTTGAGAAAAATGCGTTGTTATATGATACTTAAAAGTATCTATTTATCAGGAAGTGAAAGTCGAGAGAGAACTGCTGTCTTACGCAGGCCAGGAGGGACTAAATGCTAATGTTATCCTTACACTTTTCGCGTCGGCTTCTACTCGCAGCTACCCTCGTCGGTGTCGCCGTATTGGGAGCATGTGGTGGAGGCGGAGGCAGTCCACAGGCCCCTACGGACGGTCCTCAGCCTTCGATTTCAAGCTTTAGCGCTTCGCCAAATTCCATCAGCTCGGGACAAAGTGCCGTGCTGACATGGAGCGTCAAAGATGCAACCAATGTGTCCATAGATAATGGTATCGGCACTGTGCTCACGCAAACAAGTTTGACAGTAAATCCATTAATAACAACAACTTATACTTTGACAGCAAGCAATGCGCGCGGGTCGGTCCTGGCAGCAACAACCTTGACGGTCTCGCCGAGCCCGCCTCCTTATCCGGTTGGTCTGACAGATGACTTTCTCCTCGTAAATGGCGTTCGGCGAGACTACAGGGTCCATGTACCTGCCTCGCTTGGAGGGGCAACTCCGAAGGCAATCGTATTGGTGCTGCACGGCGGCGGAGGCGCGGGGCTCTCTGTTGCAAATACCGGGGCTCATCCACTGGCGGTTTTTAGAACTGTTGCTGATCGTGAAGGTTTTGTTGTCGTGTATCCTGGGGGACTCCCCCAGCTTGATGGTGGTGCGGGTTGGAATGACTGTCGAAACGACAACAGCCTTGCAGCTCCAACGGACGATATCGCATTCCTAGACGCCCTAATTGACAGAATACGATCTCAATACAAACTTCCCGGTGAAAAGGTGTTTATGGCGGGCGGGTCCAACGGTGCGCAAATGACCTTTTCCTATGCCTTGGCGCGAAGCGAGCGTGTCGCTGCAATTGCCACTTCGAATGGAAACCTGCCTGTTGATCCGAAACCAGGGGCATGCCGAAACCTTCCTGCTCGTCCCATTCCCGTCTTAATGGCCCACGGTACAGCCGATCCGGCGATGCCTTATGGTGGCGGATGTGTTGCAAATGTTGGGTCGGGTTGTGCACGTGGTCGTGTCATCAGTGCAGAGGCAACACGCAATTTCTGGCTTGAAGCAAATGGCTTGGCCAACAAGGTTCCATCGCAAACCATCTTTGAAGTCGATTCAGGTGATGGAGGACCCGCCAACCGATTTCAGTATCTGGGTGTCCCTGCCGTTGAATGGTGGCGCATGGATGGTGGGGGGCATCCGGTCTCGAGTCAAGCTGTCTTAATCCCGACCAACCCTACAAGTGGTATCCAGAACAGGGATGTTGAATTTGCCGAGATAGCATGGTCCTTCTTCAATAAAGCTCTTGCTTCTGGTACTGTGCCGACGAGTACAGCAATCGCAGCAGCGCGGGATTATAGCTCCAGTGTTGGCGGGCAAACGTTCCTCATTATGCATAACGGAAAGATACTAGATGAGGCTTATGCCAATGGCGGCGCGCCTGAACGTGCGCAACTCTTGGCAAGCGCCACCAAAGGCTTCACAGGGATGGTGGGTGCTATTGCAGCCTCTGATGGTCTTTTTAACCTAGATGAGCCCGTGGCAAGTCGAGCAATTACAGAATGGAAGAGCGACCCGGTTCGGTCTAGAATCACTTTTCGGCATCTGCTGACCATGGCAAGTGGTCTTCAAGAGTTCAATGATTTACCTGGCTGGAGTAGCTATCTCAATGCCCAAGCGATTAATAACCCCGGCAACGTCTTTATCTACAGCGGGGATCCGAATATTCTTGGGCTTGCCATGCAGCGTTTGCTTCCAGCAGAAAAAGTAGAGGATTACTTCAGTAGGAAATTATTCAGTCCGCTTGGAATGACCTCCGTGCGCTGGGCCAGCAATTTCTCAGATGGCAATCCCCAGTTATCGGGTGGCGCATATGCTACCGCACGAGATTGGGCAAAGTTTGGCGAGTTCGTCCGGCTGACAACTAGCCGCGAATGGAATGGGAGCCCACTTTTG
>NZ_JBMLTR010000073.1:0-1642 GCF_049239865.1 Aquidulcibacter sp. | reverse complement strand
CTCGACCAGACCGAGCGTCTGAGTCATAAAACCAATGGAGACTTACCATGCAATTCATGTTGATTATGAACGAAACCGAAGCCGAACGGTCCAAGCGCGACGACCCAGCGACAGCTGGTGCCTATTGGGGTGGCTGGTCTGCCTTTATCGGCGCCATGCATCAATCTGGCATCGTCATTAATGGCGATGGGTTGCAACCGCCTCACACGGCAACGACGCTGAGAATCCGCGACGGCAAGCGCGTGGTTCAAGATGGTCCATTTGCCGATACGAAAGAGCAATTAGGCGGCTATTTCATCATTGAGGTAGCTGATCTGGATGCCGCGCTCGACTGGGCCGCAAAATCCCCAGCGGCAAGCGCAGGGTCAATTGAAATCCGCCCCGTGATGCCACCTCCACCCAAAGGCTAACCATGGCCGATGCGCGCGTCTCTTCGGCCACGCCTCCCGGCAAGGACAAAATTGTCGAGACGGTGGTGGCCGCGGCGCGCGCCTCCTATGGTCGCCTTGTGGCGCTCTTGGCCGCCCGCGATGGGGATTTGGCTGGCAGTGAAGATGCCTTGTCAGAGGCCTTTGCAGCAGCCTTAGAGACGTGGCCCAAGCGCGGCATCCCCACCAATCCTGACGCTTGGCTTTTAACCACCGCGCGCAATCGCTTGATCAATGCCCATCGGCATGAAGCTGTAAAGCTTCGCGGTATGGACGAGATTTTGCGAAGGATGGAAGCCCCCTCTGCGGCGCAAGAGCCTATTCCAGATCAACGCTTGGCCCTCATGTTTGTCTGCGCCCACCCCGCCATTCAAGAAGATGTTCGAACGCCTTTGATGCTCCAAACGATCCTAGGCCTTGATGCCGCCCAGATTGCCTCTGCCTTCTTGGTCTCTCCCACGACGATGGGCCAGCGTTTGGTGCGCGCCAAAGCCAAGATTAAGGCTGCCGGCATCGGCTTTAAAATCCCCGATCTCGACGCGTTGCCAGCCCGTTTGGAAGATGTGCTGTCGGCGATCTATGCCGCGTTCGGCACGTCGTTTGACGCGGTGGCAGGCTCGGATGACCGCAATATCTCACTGGCCGAAGAAGCCATCTTTCTCGCCCGCCTGCTGGTGTCTCTCATGCCGCAAGAGCCGGAGGCCTTGGGCCTGTTGGCTTTGATGCTCTATGTCGATGCGCGCAAGGCGGCGCGCTGGGGGCCGGATGGCGATTTTGTGCCCCTCAAGGATCAAGATGCGACCTTGTGGGAACGCGCCAAGATCATCGAAGCTGAAGACCTTCTCGTCCGCGCCTCCAAGCTGAACCGGCTCGGTCGGTTTCAGATCGAAGCGGCCATCCAATCCATCCATATCCAAGCCCCGATCACAGGCACGACCAATTGGGCGGCGCTGCGCTCTTTCCATGAGCTCTTGCTCACCCATCGGCCCAGCATTGGCGCCTTCGTTAGCTATGCCGCCGTCCTGCAAGCCATGGGGCAAGGGCGTTCGGCACTCGACGTTCTGTTCAGCCTCGATGCAGGCGATGTCAGCACCTATCAACCCTATTGGGTGACCTTAGCCGCCGCCCATCGCGCCTGCGAGGAAGGCGACGCCGCAGCGGCAGCGATGGAGCGCGCGATCGGTCTGACGGAAAATCCAAAGGTGCGCGCGTTT
>NZ_JBMLTR010000072.1:0-1072 GCF_049239865.1 Aquidulcibacter sp. | reverse complement strand
TTGGCCATCGTTTAATCCGATTTAACGTGTGAAAGAGGCAGCCACGTGGCTACCCGAGAGGGGGCGGTGTATGCCGAAACAGGGGCGAAAGGTCAAGCAACATTGCTCGTGTTTCATCAGCGGCCTGTAAATTGCGCTGGGCGCTTTTCACTAAAGGCCGCCATACCTTCCTTTTGGTCTTCCGTGCCGAACAATCCGTGGAAGACCCGGCGTTCAAAACGTACCCCTTCGCTTAAAGGTGTTTCAAAGGCGCGGTCGACGGATTCCTTGGCGGCCATCACGGCCAACTTGCCATAGCCAGCGATGGTTTTGGCAACTTTTTGGGCTTCATCCAAGAGCGTATCCGCCGGCACAATGCGGGCCACAATGCCACAGCGCTCGGCCTCGACTGCGTCCATCATGCGCCCAGTCAAAATCATATCCATGGCTTTGGCCTTTCCGGCGGCGCGGGCAAAGCGTTGCGTGCCACCAGCGCCTGGAATGACGCCCAGCTTAATCTCTGGCTGACCAAACTTGGCCGTGTCAGCAGCCAAGATCATGTCGCACATCATGGCAAGCTCGCACCCACCACCCAAAGCGAAACCTGCAACAGCGGCAATGGTTGGTTTACGGCAGCGGGTTACGCGCTCCCAATTGGCGGTGATGAAGTCTTGGCCATAGACGTCTGCAAATGTCTTGGTCGCCATCTCTTTAATGTCCGCACCTGCGGCAAAAGCTTTGGCGGAGCCGGTAATGACGATCGCGCCCACATGATCGTCGGCCTCGACCGCATCAAGACATGCGGTCAACTCATTCATCAATTGCTGATTGAACGCATTAAGCGCGTCTGGACGGTTCAGGGTTATGGTTGCAACCCCGTCGACTAGGTTCAGAAGGATGGTTTCATAGGCCATAGGTAACTCCTGTTACGGATTATAATACGGAGCGGCGTCAGGTCTGACAGGTTGGGCAAAAAAAGCTGGATCGCCCCGACTGAACAATCCGTTGGATCGGCGCATGCGGCGTGCCGACGGCCGGGCTGCGCGGGCAGGGCAGCCCTTCGCGGCCATATACGTCGAACCTTTCTTGAAAA
>NZ_JBMLTR010000071.1:0-1978 GCF_049239865.1 Aquidulcibacter sp. | reverse complement strand
TTGCGCTGCTCCTTAACCTTGTTTCAGCCGCCAATGCGGAGACCAAGGAAGTGCTTTGGGGCTTTATCAAGCGCTATGCGCCAGAGGCGACGCCTGCTGAACAGCCCTTGCTGGATCAACTCGCAGGCTTTGCTGTCGCCTATTATCGCGACTTCATCCAGCCAACGAAGAGATTCCGTGCACCGACAGAGGCAGAGCTTGCGGCGATCTTAGACCTCAAAGCCCGTCTTGAAGCTATGGGGCCAGACATGCGCGACGGCGATGAAATCCAGAATATGGTGTTTGACGTCGGCAAGACCCACCAGTTTGAAAACCTGCGCGACTGGTTCAAGGCCCTCTACGAAGTGCTGTTGGGTCAAGAACAGGGCCCCAGATTTGGCGGCTTTGTCGCTTTGTTTGGTGTGACTGAAACCATTGCTCTGATTGAGGAAAGGCTGGCTGCATGGTCTTGAAGCTGCGCGTCGCGACCCCTGACGATATGCCCGAAATGAAGGCCCTGATGGCCTTGGCGATTGGGCAATTGATGAATGACTTTCTGACGCCTGAACAAGTCGAAGGCAGTCATGAGACGATGGGGATCGACACTCAGTTGATCGAAGACGGCACCTATTTTGTGGTCCAGGAAGAAGACGGTAAAATCGTGGGCTGTGGCGGGTGGAGCCGGCGCGGCACGCTTTATGGGGGCGATCACAGTGCCGGGCGCGACAATCGCCTCCTCGACCCCGCAACAGAGGCTGCGAGAATTCGGGCCATGTATACCCATCCAGAGCATGTGCGCCGTGGCATTGGCCAGATGATCATCGATGCCGGCGAAGCCGCTGCCCGCGCCGAAGGCTTTAAGAGCGCGCAAATGGGGGCCACTTTGGCGGGTGAGCCACTTTATCGCCGCTGTGGCTATGAGTTGATCGAAGTGATCGAGAAGCATGCCAAAAATGGCGCGATCATTCCCTTAAAGATCATGGGCAAGGCGCTTTAAGCTAACAAGAAAGGTCGCTGGTTGCCCAGCGACCTTTCCATTGCCAGACCGGCGAAACGGCCCAGTCTCAATTCGAAGAAAGGCTCTTAATCGTTAAGCCTTCACCTCCGAAGGGATCCCGACAGACATTTCACTAAGGCGCAGACAATGAGACATAGGATCACCTCCTTTCAGTTGCTAATGGGACGACCATAGCGCCTTAGTTTGAGGCGTCTGTCTAGGGGGGTGGTGCAACAACAAACTCTGTCATCCCGGACGGCGCAGCCGATCCGGGACCTCCTGCCGCAAAGTCCCATGGGGTCCCCGCTCGAGGCTCACGCTTCGGCGGGGATGACATTGTAGGGAACTCCCCTCTCCCTCTGGGAGAGGGGGCGGGGGTGAGGGCGTACACTCACAATAAATGAGAGCGGCTGACCTGTCATAAGCTACAGAACATAATAGCCTTTTGTGCCCAATAAGCCCTCACCCCTTACCCCTCTCCCAGAGGGAGAGGGGAGCGCGAATGCCCCTAACCCCCCAACACCCCGCGCCACAGAACCGCCATTTGATATACAGTCGGCACCCCGATGATCAGCATGAAGGGGAAGGTGATGCCGAGTGAGGAGGTGAGATAGATGGCGGGGTTAGCGGTGGGAAACGTGGCGCGCACGGCGGCCGGGGCGTCGATGTAAGAGGCGGAGGCTGCGACCGCCCCGATGACGAAGGCCGACCCCAAGGGCAGGCCTGCCCAAGTCGCAAGGCCTGAGGCGAGGGCACCGTGCACCATCGGCATGAATATCCCAAAAACAGCCATGGCTGGGCCAACTTTGGCGAATTCTTTCAGATGCCGTGCCGCCGTCATACCCATTTCCAGCAGGAAGAGGACCAGCACGCCCCGGAACAAATCGACAAAGAAGGGCTCAATCTTGGCAAAGTTCTTTTCGCCAATCAGCCCACCGATCAGGAGACCGCCGCCCAGCAAGACTAGGCCGCGCCCGCGCAAGGTCTCCATCAGGATTTCCG
>NZ_JBMLTR010000070.1:0-3585 GCF_049239865.1 Aquidulcibacter sp. | reverse complement strand
TCGGCCAATTGTCGTCAATTTTAGCTTGGATAAATCGGTTGCAACTGCGTTGAAATCGGCTTGTAGTTTCCACGCGCTGGCCAACAAAAGAAAACTACCAAACAGCCTGCTGGCATCGTGGCTTGCATTTGCAGGTTGCAACAAACCGCCTATCGCCATTGTTAGTCGCATATGGAATGCGCGCGATATGTTGGACTGGCAGAGTTATCCACAGATCTCTTCATGACTACACTTGGCAAAACTTGGTAGCAAATTGGTAGCAAAGAAAAAATAGGTAACTTTATAAATCTATTTTGAAGCTTGGATTATCTCTTAACGATTTGATTTATAAGGAAAAACTGGTGCCACAGGGGAGGATTGAACTCCCGACCTCATCATTACCAATGATGCGCTCTACCACTGAGCTACTGCGGCATCGGACGCGGAAATATCCTGCGTCTGTCTTTGAAGGCGCGCTGATACCCCGCTTACCCCTTTCTGAAAAGGGGTCTGACGCATATCATCTTCACATGAACGAATCGCTACCTCCAAAAATCGCAGTTAATGCGCCGCCCAAGTCCCAAGCCCCCAAAAAGCCATCCAAAGAAGATCGGCTAAAAGCGGCGCTTCGCGACAATTTGAAGCGACGCAAGGAGGCTGCGCGTAAGTCAGACCCGGCCTAAACGTCAAGCAGGCCGCACGCGCAGGCTTGCCACGTCCACGTTTTGACTGAGCGCGACTTGGCCTTGCTCTCCGCGAATGTCCACGCGCAGCTTTGGCCCGCTCACTTTGTCCCAATCAATCTCAATCAAGCCAAAGTTACGGGCACGAAAAGCCTCACCAATCCGCAGCGCATTTGGCGGCAGCACTGGCCAGACTTCGGTCAGGCCTGAGGATGTAAAGTCCCACAGTGGATAGGGCACATTGGCATCGAGCCGTGAGATTTCGCCATAATGGGTGTCACCCGACAGACAGATGAGGCCACTGGCTTTGGTCTTGCGGATCGTCTCAATCAGGCGCTGGTGGTCCTGGGCATAATTGATCCAAGCTTCCCAACCCGGGAAGTCGGCGACAACTTGCAGCGAGCTGGCAAGGATGCGGATATCTGCGGGCAGGCGTAATTGCTCTTCCAGCCAGCGCCATTGATCTTCGCCAAGCATGGAGGCTTTGAGCTCTGGATTGCGGGCATAGGGGCCGGGGACGGGCTTTCCGGCGGCGGCCAGTTCTTTTTCCCAATCCGAATAGCTCTTGCCACCCAGATCCAGCCGCAGGATCTCCGAGCGATTAAAGCGCAAGTCTGGCAAAATGATCTGAATGCGTTTGCCGGCTGGGCCAAACAAATAGGCGCTATAAATGCCATCGCGGCTGCGGCGCGGGCTGGTGGCAGCCTCACCCCAGAAGTCGCAGAAGATTTTGCGCGCCTCGTCCTTCATCGGATAGTCGCCGCCCGCATCATTCTCGCCAAAGTCGTGATCGTCCCAGACGGCAAGAATTGGGGTGGTTTCGCGCAGCTTCTTGAAACCCGGCTTTTCGGCCAATTGCGCATATTTCGCGCGCATTTCATTGGGATCGCGTGTGTCGAGATAGACATTGTCTCCCAAGAAGATGAATAGGTCGGGCTTGGCCGCCAATACAGCTTCCCAGATCGGCTGATCCTTGGACTGCTTGGCGCAAGAGCCAAAGGCAATCCGCGTCAGGGCTTTGGCGGCAATCGCCTGAGCACTGCCCGGCAAGGCATCGGGTGCAGCAGCCGCAAGGCTGGGGCCGGCAACAAGACCTGCAGCAAGGGTCAAGGCATTCCGTCGACTGGGTTTCATCGCAAAGCTCCTTAGAAAAAAGGGGCCCAAAGACGATGCTTTGAGCCCCTCAGGTGCCCGGGGGGGACTAAAGTTAGAAGGCTTTCTTCAAGGTGAAGACGACTTGCTGTGGCGCACCAGCCAGCAAGGTCTGGTTGTCGCCGCTATTGCCAAAGCCGTTGGAGCCAATGGTCGACACATAGCGCTCGTCGCTTGCATTGGTGACATTCAGCTGGGCTTCGAGGCCTTCCAGCATTTCATTGCCGGTGAAGCGATAGCCCAAGGTGACTTCGGCCAGAGTATAAGCGTCGACTTTGCCATTGGTCTTGTCGTTCAAATAGGTGAAGTAACGCTCACCCGTGTAGGACGCGCCAAGTTTTGCAAACAAATTGCCATTGTCATAGGAAAGCTCGCCCTTGAACAAGAATTCTGGCGTGTTGACGACCTTCTTGCCCTTGGTCGCCGTGACGACAACCCCGGCACGATTGACGACATTGTCGGCATATTCGGAGTTGTTATAGGTCAAAGAGCCGAACACATTGAACTCGTCTGTCAGCTTATAGACGCCAACCAGCTCTGCCCCGTAGGAATTGACCGCGCCGACGTTGGACAACACAGGCGCATTGCCCACAATGCCTGCGCCTTGCGAGACGCCCAGCAAGCGGTTCTCAAAGCGAACGGCATAGCCTGCAACGCTCGCCTCAAACTTGTCGCCACGAACGCGCCAACCCAATTCACCTGTGGTCGACTTTTCTGGGTCGAGGGTGCGGGACACTTCGTTCACATTGGCTTGGTTGCGCGAGGCAAATGGGCCAGCGGTTGCGGCCGACACATAAGCAGCCACATTGCGCGAGAAAGTGCCGAAGATGTTGCTTGTTGGGCTCAGCTCATATTTGAAGCCCACTTGCGGCAGGAAGGCTTCACTGGTGCGCAGTTTGCCGCTGATGCCATTGGTGGCTGTCGGGGCCGCATTATTGATGGTGGTGGTGGTCACCTCATTGGTCACGCGAACCGACTTAAAGCCCAGATTGACCGTCAGCGTGTCGCTGACGCTCCAATTGTCCTGCACCCAGAATTGCAAGGTCGAAGTGTCAAACCGGTAAGCCCACTGGGTGAAGAATGGGTTGGCCATAAAGTCCAGCGAAGGGCGGACATTGGAGGCGCGTGCTAAACCATAAAAGCGACGGGCTTGGTCGAACTGATTGCTTTCAACCCACAAGCCAGTCGAGACTTGATGCGCACCTGCGTCAATCATAAGCGAGCCGAACGCACCGGTGCGTTCGATATCATATTCGGTGGTCCGAACCGAGATCGGCGAGGGGGCTGTGATCGGGCTACCATTTTGGTCCGGTGCACCAGCAGGGGTCGCCACATAAGGGGTGAACCACGTGCCTTGACCCTCATTGGTGTGGTTATAGACTGTCGCGGACAGGCTGACCTTGTTGTTCACTGGCAAATCAAGCGTCAGATAAGCCAGATTGTCTTTGCGCAAGCCAGATGCGTCAAAATAGGCATCATCAACCGAGGTGATCGGGCTTGGGTAAACACCGCCAGCCGCAGCGTTAGAAACTGCTGCACCGGTATCGCCGCGGTTATTCGCGATATCTGCCAACAAATTGGCCAGCGCATAATTGCCGGAGATATTGTCCCATTTATAACCCAAACGGCGGATCATCCCGAGGCTTAAATCCTGATAGTCATTTTCGGCCCGATCGGACCAGTTGTAGACCCCCGTTATAGTGGCTGCGCCAACGGGTTGGATATATTTCACATTGACTTGGTCATGGTTCTGCTCGCCCACGCCCTTCCA
>NZ_JBMLTR010000069.1:0-2217 GCF_049239865.1 Aquidulcibacter sp. | reverse complement strand
AGAAGCTGGCAGCTGGCCTGCATGACAAGGGCATGCGCCTCGTCCTCGATGGCGTGCTCAACCATATGGGGCGCAACTCGCCGCAGTTTCAGGATGCGCTGAAAAACCCAAATAGCCCCTATCGCGATTGGTATTTCATCGGTCCCGAATACAAAATGGGCTATCGCGGCTGGTGGGATATTGCCAATCTGCCGGATGTGAAATGGGAAAGCCCAGCCGTCCAAGCCCGCCTCTATGGCGATCCGGACTCGGTTATCCAAGGCTGGTTGCGCGATGGCGTTGATGGCTGGCGCTTGGATGTGGCCTATGACATTGGCTTTAAATTCTTGGGCGATGCCACCAAAGCCGCCCACCGCGCCAAGCCCGGTTCTTTGATGTTGGGCGAGATTTATAATTATCCCGAACAATGGCTTGGCCCGATGGACGGGATGTTGAACATCACCGCTGGCGAAGTGATTTATGAACTCGTCGATGGCAAAGTCTCGGGCCGTCAGGCGGCTTCCATTCTCGAACGCATGGTTGAAGATAGTGATTATGAAGGCCTGTTGCGCTCATGGATCGTGCTCGACAATCATGATCGGCCCCGTTTGGCCAATCGTTTGCCCGATCTCGCAAACCGGCGGATGGCGCAAGTGCTTCAATTCACCCTGCCCGGTTCGCCTAACCTATACTATGGGGTCGAAGTAGGCCTTGAGGGTGCGGACGACCCAATGAACCGCGCACCGATGGATTGGTCGAAAGCCAACGACAGCCATCCAGAATTCGTCTGGTTGCGCCAGTTAACTGGCCTGCGCAAAGAGATGCGCGCCCTCCGTATTGGCGAATTCCGCCGCCTCGACACCGAAACCATTCTGGCCTTCACCCGCTATACGGATAAAGTGGGTGAGCTGGCGGTGGTACTGGTCAATCCAACCGATGCACCTGTTTCGGAATTCATTTCGGTTCGCGATTCAAAGCTCATGAATAATGAGGCTTTGAAGGACGTCTTCTCTGGCTATCAAACCCGCCTACGCGCCGGCCTCATCCGCGTCGAAGTCCCCGCCAATACGGCCATGATCCTGCGCCCCGTGTTGCAAGACCCAGCCAAGGAATATACGGCCTATAAGCGGGTGCAATAGGGGTAGGTTCTTTCACGCCCATCAAAAGCTGTCACTCCCGATGGCGTCAGCTAATCGGTGACCTTGTGCCGCAAAGTCCTTGAGGGTCCCCGCTCTGCGGCACGGGATAAAGGACCGCGCAACAAGAGTTGCGCATCTGTACGCGCTGACATGCGCAACTGCTGTTGCGCGATCCATTTGTTGGGCTTTCTATCTGGAAGCGTTTTGGTGCCCCTTCCGGTCCACCAAACCGCTAACGAAATTGTTTCTGCGACATCTGGGTAGTCAAGTGTCCGTTTTCTCTGAAAACGGATCGCTTAGCGACGCAGCAAAGCTGCGCACTTGACGACCCAGATGTCGCGCCCATCCTTGATCATCCATTTTGGTGGAACGTAGGTTGCACCAAAATAGGTCCAGATGGAAAAGCCCCTTCAGTCCGCTTCGCGGCCAGCTTCCCCATTAATGGGGAAGCGGCGTGTCCCAACTGCCGCCGCCGCCGCTTCCCCGCTCGCGGGGTTTCGGCGCATGCGCCGATGTCCGCCGAAGGCGGTGAAGGGGAACGCGCAACAAAAGTTGCGCATCGGTGCGCGTTGAGAGGCGCAGCTCGTGCTGCGCGGTCCTTTGCAGGGACAAATAAAAACTTATCCCCCACCCATCAAACACGCAGTAACCTCTCCCCATCTCCAACGAGAGGGCGTTGTTGCTGCAGCGGCGACACCGGTTGGGGATGGTAAGCGGGATTAATCGAGGTTGAAGTGGCGACCTCGTGTTTCATTGGGATTAGCTGTCCTGATGCCCGAGTGTGCTTGTGCCCGACTGCCGTGTGAAGCCCTTGGTCAAGAACTTAGGCGATGCCTTTGAGACACCTTGGGGAAGCCTTATGTATTTTTAGGAGCGCAAGCTTCTAGGATGAGGCCTTTACGTACTAGGCGGGGGAAGAACCAAACCACAAGGTGGCCTCGTTACCCACCCCGAGCACACACACTTATTCAGCCGGGGCGCACGGTTTGCGTCGTATTCCGGGCCAGTCCGTTAATCTGGCCCACCTCATTTGGCGCATCCCAAGCGCCCCGGCCCCTCACTCAGCCGCACCCCCGGTGGTTTTCCACGCGGGGCTATG
>NZ_JBMLTR010000068.1:0-8735 GCF_049239865.1 Aquidulcibacter sp. | reverse complement strand
ATACTGGCACATAGATGCCGTCAGGGGGCGTCCACCCCATCATTCCTAGTGGAAACGACCAAACCCAAAACTGCGGCGAACGAAAATGGTGCATTCCTTACGGAACGCACCCTACGACCCACGCTGCGGCGCGCCTGCAAACCCGTATTGACAGCGCTGACAATTTGGCAAACTATGGCCTGTAAGAAACGCAAGGTCACACGCATGACCGCGACCTGGGAGGGTTAAGTTGACAGATTTGAACGAACTCGCCTCCCCTTTGGCCGGGCAACATGCGGGCGACCTTCAGGGGGCGTTGACCCAATTGGAGGCGGAAGCCCGCGTAGAATTGAACCGAATCTGCGCGTGGTGGACCACCCAAGCCCCTGCCCCGGATTCAGGCTTCTATGGTGAAATTAGCGAAGCTGGCGTTCCAGATCCTGAGGCACCGCGCTCCATCATCCTAATCACCCGCCTGTTGTGGTTTTTTTCGAGCGCCTTTGAAGCCACCCAGCATGAAGCGTGCGGAAGACAGGCCGACCGCGCCTATCGTGTTCTGTTGGACCAGTTCTTAGACCCCAAAACCCAGACCTTCATCTGGATGGTCTCGGCGGGGGGCAAGCCACTTAATGCGCGCAAGCAAACTTATGCCCAAGCCTTTGGGATTTATGCGCTGGCTGCCTATGCGCGAGCGAAACAGAGTCCGGCCGCTCTTGCCTGTGCACTCAAGATTTTCGAGCAAGTCCAAACCCATTTCATGGACCCGATCCATGGCGGTTGGCTAGAGGCCTTGGGCCCTAATCTTGAGCCGATTGACGATGTCCGCTTAAGTGCGCGCGACCAGAATTCGCCCAAGTCGATGAACACGCATCTCCATATTCTGGAGGCCTATACCGCGCTATACGAGACTTTGGGGCATCTAGAGCCAGATCATCCGAGGTTTGCGGCTGTCCGCTCCGCATTGGAAACGGCGTTTGATATCTTCAATCAGCACATCGTCTCGCCAAGCAAAGATCGTTTGGGCCTATTCTTTGATCTCGACTGGACGAGCCAATCGAGTGTCCGTTCTTTTGGTCATGACATCGAGGCCAGTTGGCTTTTGTATGAAGCGGCACTTTCCCTCGATACGCAAACAATTTTGCGCGACGCCAAACAAGCCGCCCTTGGGCTCGCTGATGGAGCTCGGCAAGGGTTAAGCGAGCATGGCGGTCTTTATGAAGAAGTCGGCCAAGACGGCCATCTTTCCCGGCTGCATGTGTGGTGGATTCAGGCCGAGGCTTTGGTTGGCTTCCTCAATGCCTATGCGATCAATCGCGATCCGCTCTTCCTAACCAGCGCCTTTGACGTTTGGGATTTCATCAAGGCCAACCAAATCGACACACAAGGCGGGGAATGGTTCGAGCTTGCGCGTCTTGATGACCAGACCCCCAAAGCAGGCCTTATGGCTGGTCCATGGAAGTGCCCCTATCACACCGGACGCGCCATGATGGAAACCATCCGGCTTTGTCAAACCCTAAGGGCGACAACGCCATGACGACCTCACACGCCCTAAATCTCCTGTCTCTTGTCTAAGGCTTGATCCTGATGAAACTGCCACCCCTCGATCTCGCCATCGTCTTTGCTTATATCGCCTTGACGATTTTCATTGGCTTTTGGATATCCAAGCAAGCCAGTAGTGGGCTTAGAAGCTATTTTCTGGGTGGCAACAAATTGCCTTGGTATGCACTGGGCCTGTCCAATGCATCGGGCATGTTTGATGTCGCTGGTACGATGTGGCTGGTGTCCATCCTGTTTGTTTATGGCCTCAAAAGCATCTGGTTGCCCTGGTTGTGGCCCGTCTTCAACCAAGTCTTTTTGATGGTGTTTCTGTCGATCTGGTTGCGCCGTTCTGGCGTGATGACAGGAGCCGAGTGGATCACTTTCCGGTTTGGTGATGATCGCTCTGCCCGCCTCAGTCATTTGATCATTGTGCTGTTCGCGCTCATTCTCGTGCTGGCCTATATGGCTTATGGCTTTCTGGGGATTGGCAAGCTGGCCGCACAATTCATCCCCTTTAACCTGAGCGAACTCTTGCATCTGCAGGTCTTTCTACCGGATGCCTTGAAAGCAGCGTCCTTGAGTGCCGAACAACTCGCCGAGCGGGGTCGCCTATTGGCTGACTTTAACGACCGCGCTTACGGGGTGATCATCATTTTGCTGACCGCAATTTATGTGATCAAGGGCGGCATGTATTCGGTCGTCTTTACCGAGGTCATGCAATTCTTCGTCATGACGGTGACCTGCTTGGCGATTGCCTGGGTCGCCATGGCCCATACCGATGCAGCCAGCATTGCTGCGGCCATTCCAGAGGGCTGGACCAATCCCTTCTTTGATTGGAAGCTGGACTTGGATTGGTCGCAACTTCTGCCATCCGCCAATGAGAAGATTGCGTCTGAAGGCTATACGCTCTTCACCATCTTCTTCATGCTGGTTCTGTTCAAGGGCATTTTGAACTCGCTCGCAGGCCCTGCGCCCAATTATGACATGCAGCGTATCTTGTCCGCTCGCTCGCCAACCGACGCTGCCAAGATGAGTGGCTTTGTGAGCCTTGTCCTCAACCCTCCCCGCTATCTGATGATTGCAGGCTTGACGGTCCTCGCGCTGGTGCACTTCCAGGATGATTTGCGCGCCATGGGAAAGAGCGCGGATTATGAGGCCATTCTGCCCTTCACTTTGGCAGAGTTCTTGCCGACTGGCCTGTTGGGCCTAACCTTGGCTGGCCTGCTTGCCGCTTTCATGTCGAGCTTTGCCGCGCCCTTGAACGCCGCACCCGCTTACATCGTCAATGATGTCTATCGGAAATATATCAATCCAGAGGCGTCCGAGAAGAAGCTCATCCATTTGAGCTATGCGGTGTCGATAACCTTTGTCATTATCGGGACGGCCTTTGGCCTATTATTGCACAGCATAGACAGTGCCTTGAACTGGATTACGGCCGGGCTTTATGGCGGCTATACTGCGGCCAATGTGGTCAAATGGTATTGGTGGCGGATGAATGGTTGGGGCTATTTTGGCGGCATGGCGGCCGGGATTTTCTTTGCCCTCATTCTAGCCATCCCCCAACTGGGTTTAGACCCCTTACAATCCTTCCCCGTATTCTTTGTCATCTGCCTTGCTGTCGTGTTGGGCACATCACTGATGACACCTGCAACCGATATGGAGGTGCTTGAGAAGTTTTACGTGAAGACGAGGCCTTGGGGTTTCTGGGGGCCGGTGCAACAATCGCTTTTGGCCAAAGGGCAAGGTGTCGAACCCAATAAGGCGTTCAAATTGGATGCTTTTAATGTGGTTACTGGCATCATCTGGCAGACAAGTCTGGTGGCGGCACCAATCTTCTTTGTCATCCACAACTGGACCTCGTTTGGAATCGCCATGTCGATTGCGGCCGTGACGACTTGGCTGTTGAAAGTCTATTGGTGGGATCGCCTGAAAGACTATCCTTCAGACTATCAGCCGCCGGCCGACGAGGCGCTTGACGCACCCAGCATTACTCGCGCGGCTTCGGGCACCTAAATCATGCTAACCAGCAAAGCCTCAGCAAGCGCGGAGCAACATCTTGGTCCCGCGACCAATTTTGGAGAGCGGCCACTGACGCTGGCTGCGTGGCCGACGCCACAGCGCCATCTAAAGCCGGACCACGCCATCGAGGCCGAAATCACCCGGCAACTGGCGGCGATGAGCCTTGCCGAAAAAGTCGCTCAAATCATTCAGGCAGACATTGCATCCATCACGCCGGAAGAAGCGAAGAAGTACAAGATTGGGGCCATCCTGAATGGCGGCAATTCGGCACCGCACGGGCGGTTCGATGCGTCGGCCAAAGAATGGCTAACACTCGTTGACTCATTCTGGGATGAAACAGACGAAACTTCGATCCCCATCATCTTCGGCACCGATGCAGTCCATGGTCATTCCAATATCGCGGGTGCCACGATCTTTCCGCACAACATCAATTTGGGTGCGGCCCGCGACATAGATTTAGCCAAGGCGATCGGCGTCGCGACGGCAAAGGAGATCGCGGTCACAGGGATGGATTGGACGTTCTCGCCGACGGTCGCGGTCGCCAAAGACCTGCGTTGGGGTCGCACCTACGAAGCCTTTTCTTGTGACCCTTCCCTTGTCTGTAGCTTGGGAGCCGCCATGATTATTGGGTTACAAGGTGAGCCAGATACAAAGGACTTTCTGGGGCCGGATAAAGTCGCGTGCGCCGCTAAGCACTTCCTCGGCGACGGGGCCACGCAAGATGGGCGAGACCAAGGCGAAACCAATTGCTCGGAAAGCGAACTCATCACCCAGCATGCCGCACCCTATATTGCCGCGATCGAAGCAGGGGCGACTGCGATCATGGCATCTTTTTCGTCTTGGGGCGGGCAAGGTATGCATGGCCGGCACGACATGCTCACAGCCCTGTTGAAAAAGCATTGGCAGTTTGATGGTTTAGTAGCGGGCGACTGGAATGGTCACGGTCAATTGCCAGGTGCCGCGCCAAGCCACGCACCACAAGCTTTGGCTGCCGGCCTCGATATGTATATGGCACCAGATTCCTGGCGCGCACTTTTGGCCTCCACACTTGAAGTCGTGGCCGCTGATGCGGGCCTAGAAGCGCGTCTCGATGATGCTGTTCTTCGCATGTTGCGGTTCAAAGCCCGACTGGGACTTAGCAAAAAAGGCAGGCCTGCTGCGCGGCCCTTAGCTGGGCGATTTGACCTTTTGGGCTGCCCAGAGCACCGTGAGCTAGCCCGCCGCGCCGTTCGCCAATCGGCAGTTCTTTTGAAAAATGAAAACCAGATTTTGCCGCTTGCGCCAAGCCAACACATGTTGGTCTGCGGACGTGGAGCAGATGAGCTGGACCTCGCCTGCGGCGGCTGGACCCTATCTTGGCAAGGCGGCGGCGATGTCAAAGGTCTCTTCCCCGGCAGCCAAACCCTGTTGGAAGGTCTCCAAGCAAAGATCAGCTCTTCTGGCGGCCAAGTGACCTTTGATCCAGCCGGCCAATGGAACGACAAGCCAGATGTCGCCGTGGTTGTTCTGGGCGAAGAACCCTATGCAGAGTTTCGCGGCGATTGCGATACCTTGGCCTATCGGCCCGGTGACCCAAGTGACTATCAACTGATCGAAAGATTGGCGGCGGCGGGCATACCCGTCGTCACCGTGCTTTACTCTGGTCGCCCCCTTTGGATGAACCCGGCGCTGAACAAAAGCGCCGCCTTCATCGCGGCCTTCTTGCCCGGCACGCAAGCTGGGGCCTTGGCAGACTTGCTTGTTGAAGGGCAAACGGATTTTCAAGGCCGCCTGCCCTTCCCCTGGCCTGCCTTTAGCGACCACTTTGATCTCTGCGCAGCAAGCCCGAGCAGAGCCCCACTTTTTTCCTTGGGCTTTGGACTAAGTCTATCGGATCAAGTCGCTTGGCAGCCCGTGCATGAACAATCAGATGCCAAGAGGCACGACCCACTGACCATCTTTGACCGCGGCATCCCCCAAGGAGACTGGACGGCCACTCTATCCGATGCAGCGGGCTCCACCTCGATCAGAAAGCCAAACCTGACCGGGGGCACAGCGTCCCACGCAGGACACGTGAATCTGCGGGCCGCCGATTTCGGCCAGCAGGAAAACGCTTGGGCCATTCAGTGGACAGATGAAGCCTGCCTGAGCTTTATCGGCCCGCCGCTCAATCTCTCACGCGAAGCAAATGCCGACTATGCCCTTTATCTGACGGCCGTAACCAAAGAACCAGAGGTCATAGGCGTTGCCCTGTTGCCGCAGCATCATCTGGACCAGCCTCTGGCGAAGTTCATGACTTTGCTCGGTTCCACAGCTCAGCAGAACCATTCATTTGTCATTCCCTTGAAGCGATTTGCCGAATTAGGTCTCGACATGAACCACGTCTGCCAACTGGTGCTGCAGGGGCGAGAAAAGTCAGGCCTCTTGCTGGTGAAAGCTTATTTTGCCCCCATGGTGGCCGGTAGTGCATAAATCGTCAGCGGCTCTGATTGAAGTCGGGTAACGACAAGGCTTAGACTAGGCGGAAGACAGATCCAAGAAAGCCAGATGACTCCAAGGCGCGCCCCTACCATTTATGAAGTCGCCGCCCATGCGGGGGTTTCGATCAAGACTGTGTCGCGCGTCTTGAATGGCGAGCCCAATGTGCGCCCCAAGGTGCAAGAGCGGGTCAAGCGCGCGGTTTCCGAACTTGGCTATCGCCCAAAGGCTTCCGCCCGCGGTTTGGCAGGTGGCAGATCCTTCACGCTCGTGACCTTCCTCGATGAAGCCCTCACGCTCGACCATTGGAAGATTGACCGTTCGAACCCTTATGTAGAGCGGCTGCAATTTGGCGGCATGATGGCGTGCCGGGAAGCAGGCTATCACCTCTTGTTTGAGCTCTTGAATGCAGAAGCTGAAAATGCCGAAGCCATCTTGTCCTCAACCCTGTCGGCCCTGAACCCAGACGGGGTCATCCTGACACCGCCCATCTCGGACAATCAGAAAATCCTCGAAATTTTGGTCCGCATGGGCACACCCTTTGCGCGTTTGAGTGCGACAGAAACCGATGTCGCCTGCTTGTCGATCACGATGGATGAGCGTGCGGGTGCCTTTGAAGCCACCATGCACTTAGTTGGTCTCGGCCACAAAAGAATTGGCTTCATCGCCGGCACGCCGGGACTTGCTTCAAGTCGAGCGCGCCAGGGCGGTTATATCGATGCCATGCAGGCCAGCGGATTGCCTGTTGATGAGGCGACGATGCTGCAAAGCGACTATACGTATGAAGGTGGCAAAGCCAGCGGGCGGGCCTTGTTGTCGCTGGCAAAACCGCCAACGGCGATTTTTGCTGCGAACGACGAAATGGCCTTGGGCGTCATCCATGTCGCGTCCGAACTGGGGGTCGACGTGCCACGCGACTTATCGGTTGTGGGCTTCGACGACTTCCCCGCCTCCCGCTACAGCCAACCGACTTTAACCACGGTGCGCCAGCCCGTCGGCGATATGGCAGCAGAAGCGGCACAGCGCTTGATTGCCCATGCGGCAGCAAAGACCACAGAAGAATTGAACGAGGCCATCGCGATCAGCCACGCCTTTGTCGTGCGCAATTCTACCGCGCACCCAAAAGAGTCCTAGCTTTGAATTTAGGAGGGCATCATGCCCGCTTGGCGCAAGAAGTCTTCGTGCGCGGGTAATTGCTGCGATAGTTCGGCCAAGGCGCGATGGGCGTCGGCTAGAAATTGGCGTCCAGCTGCGCCCTCATGCACTTCCACCAAAGGATTATAGCCTTGGGGCTCGATGCCCTGGCCCATAAAGACCGCGACCCAACTGGTCTCGGTGAACAGGTCAAAGGCGCGCGGAGGCACTCGGCCGCCATGTTGGAATAGGGCCAAACGCTCCTGCAAACTATCTGGCAGTGCCATCTGGCGACAATAATCCCACAAAGGCTCGCCCACACGCTGATTGGCCATATAGTGCAAGACCAAAAAGTCGCGAATGGACTCATATTCCTCTTGTCCCAACCGATTATAGGTCTCGGCATCTGCCGCATGATTTTGCCGGCTTGGGAAGAAGTCCAGCAATTTGGTGATGCCGGTTTGGATCAAATGAATGGAGGTTGATTCCAAAGGTTCCAAGAATCCCGAGGCCAAACCGATGGCGACCACATTCTTGTTCCAGAGCTTTTTCCGACGCCCCGTGACAAACCGCAGGGGCTTTGCGTCCGCCAAGGCTGGTGCATCTAAATTGCCCATCAAGGTTTCATGCGCGGCCTCGTCTGAAACAAACTGGCTGGAATAGACATAGCCATTGCCCGTGCGATGCTGCAGCGGAATGCGCCATTGCCAACCGGCCGAACGCGCAGTTGAACGCGTGAAGGGTGCGGCCGGACCCACTTTTGCGGTCGGTACCGCTAACGCGCGGTCGGCCGGCAGATAAGCCCGCCAATCCTCATAGCCCGTCTTCAAGGTCTGTTCGATCAGGAGACCGCGAAAGCCGGTGCAGTCGACGAAGAAATCACCTTCGATTGCTTCACCACTTTCAAGAAGCACAGCCTCGACATTGCCGGTCTCAGGAGATTGGCGAACAGACTGAACCTTTTGATCAAGCCGCCGCACGTTCCGCGCTTCAGCGAACTTCCGCAGATAAGCGGCATAAAGCCCGGCATCAAAGTGGAAGGCTGACGTCAAGGTGGCTTGGATGGAAGCCGGGTCCCGGCCTTGAGGGGCAAAGCGACCGGCACGCGCGGCCAAACTGCAGAGCGAGAATTCACTCAGCTCGGGGAGCTGCCCCCCTGCCCGCGCCCGCAGCCATTGATGGAAAAAATTGGGCTGATTCAGACTGGGGCCATAAACACCAAAGGGGTGGAAATAGCGGTGGCCCGGCTTTACCCAATCACAAAACTCAATGCCTAATTTATAAGTGCCCTTGGTTTCGCGCACGAACTCGGCTTCATCGAGGCCGAGGATCGCATTGAAATTGCGGATGGGTGGAATGGTGGCTTCGCCCACACCCACAGTGCCAATGTCCGAACTCTCAATCAAGGTGATCTTGACCTTATGGCCAACAAAGCGCGCCAAAGCCGCTCCGGTCATCCACCCGGCCGTACCGCCACCAACGATCACGATAGACTTTGGCAACAGGCCGTTTGTTTCCATCAACCACCCACCCTTCTTTCGCCCAGATAGCTTGGCCCAAGCGCTCGGGGCCGCACAATAGCAAAAGGGGCAGCGTTTGCGGTACGC
>NZ_JBMLTR010000067.1:0-6792 GCF_049239865.1 Aquidulcibacter sp. | reverse complement strand
GGCAACAGCGCCGTGATCACCCAAGGTACCCCCTAATCCGAATCCGGCGCGGGCAGGGCGGCTTTGATCGCCCTGCCCAGCCATTTTTTGCCCAGCAATTTTTCAATGGACGCATAAGGAAATAACATCATGAAAATCTACATGAAAACAGCGGTATCCGCTTTTGCTTTGGCTCTGGCTGCTGGTGCAGCTTATGCGGCCCCTGCAACAAATGGCTCGGTTGTGAGCCAATACGGCCGAGAAAACAAAGCCAACGTGACCCAATTGGTTGTCAGCGCGTCCAGCGGCGTTGAGCAATCTGGCAGCAAAAACACCGCAATTGTGTTGCAGGAGAGTTCGGCGGCGGGTGCCGTCAGTTCGATTTCCCAAGAATCATTCGATAACCGGGCAGAGGTCACACAAGCTGCTGCTGGCGTCGTCAGCACCGTCGTTCAAACTGGTGAAAAAGGCCAGGCCACTGTTGTTCAATCAGCGAAGGATGCTGACAGTTCAGTCTCCCAACGTGGTTCAGGCTCCACCCTAACCGTCGATCAATCTGGCGAAGGTGCCTTCAGTGATCATAAGCAGCATGGCTTTGATCTTGAAGCTGAGGTGACCCAATCAGCAGCAGGCACCGTAAGCTATGTGGAACAAGTGGGCTTGTTCAACTCGATCACCATTGGTCAAAGCGGAGCGAAGGCCTCGAGCGATGTAAATCAAAATGGCTTCAACAACGTCATCACTATTTCTCAAGTTGGTGAAGGTGCCGAAAGCAACATCAGCCAAACCGGTGAAACGAATCGCATTGACCTTGCCCAAAGCGGTGCGAATGCTTTAAGCGAAATCTCCCAATCTGGTGAATCGAACAAGATTGACGTCGATCAATCTGGCGACGGTGCCGTCAGCATGATCGAACAAGATCGCGACAACAACACCTTGAACCTCACGCAAACCGCAAAAGCTGAAAGCTGGATCACCCAAACGGGTTCGGGTGGCCTCGTTGACGTGAGCCAATATGTCGACGGTGCTTACTCCTCTGTCACGCAAACTGGCATGGGTAACTCGGCGACCGTTGTTCAAGGCTCGCCGAGCAAATAACCCAATCCGGCGCGGGCAGGGCGGCTTTGGTCGTTCTGCCCAGCCATTTTCTGCCCAGCCATTTTTTGCCCAGCCATTTTTCAATGGACGTATAAGGATATTCGCCATGAAGGCCCTTCTCACAGTCGCCCTTTTGGTCCTAGCTTCGGCTCTGGCTGGCCCTGCGATGGCGCAATCAGGTGTGTATGTGTCGCAGATCGGATCCGGCAACAAAGCTACGGTCAGCCAAGATGAAAGCGCGGTTTCGGGCTATGCCAAGATCGAGCAGACTGGCAGAGGCAAGGAAGACGAGGGCAATGTCGCCGTCGTCACGCAAAAGGGCGGCAAGCATTTGGCGCTTGTGACCCAATCGGGCACGAAGAACACCACAGGCTTGACCCAAAATGGCAATTTTGAGAGCCAAGCCGTGATTAGCCAGACGGGCCAAAATAATCTGATTGGCCTCACCCAAACCTCCGGCCTCGCCAGCCAATTTGCAACGCTGACGCAAACAGGCGAAGGCAATAAAATCAGCCTCTCGCAAGATGGCGCGGAAAATACGGCCAATCTGACGCAGACAGGCGACCGTAATGTCTTAAACCTTGCCCAAACCGGCGGCGGAAACGTCACGTGGACGCAAACCGGCAATGAGCTCTCATCGCTTGGCGTGTCGGTTGATGGCGCGCAAACCATGATCATTACCCAGACCAAGCCATGATCACCCGCGTCCTCGCCCTGATTATCGTGGGCTTCGCCCAACAATCTGCCCCGGCGCAGTCCGGCGGTGAAACCAAGGTCCGCGCGAGCCAAGCCGAGGCGCCCGCTACACGTGCGGTCCCGTCCCAGAGCGTTCAAGCACCGCAAGTCTCCGCTGGCACGGTCCGCGTTGCCCCCGCCGTGTCGGATCAGACCAGCCTGCCCGGTCAAGCGCGCGCGCCTGTTCCGCAATTGGCCAAGGCCACAGATGCGCGTGGCACGACCCCGCAATTAGCCCCACAAGGCGCGACGGCTGACGCCCCACCCAACCTCAGCCAGCCCAGCCAAGGCCGCGATACACGCGCGGCGGCCCTTAAAGGCAAGGATCGTTGTAGCGAGGAACAAGAAGCACTTCAGACAGAGGTCTGCGCCCGGGTGATTGAGACCCGCAGCGCCGAATTCCCCATCCCCGATCATGAACCCTTATCGCCCGAACAACGCCTCTTGGCCGACCAAAATCTGCTCGATACCGCACCTCTAGACCTCAATAATGCGGCGCGTCGTCTGTCCAGCGGTCGCGAGGATGAGACCTTAGCGGGCTTAGCTGTGGCGAATTTGGCGTTGGGTAAGCCCGTCATCGTCGACACCAAGAAGGAAGATGAAGCCAAGGCCCAAGCCCCCAGCGCGATTGATGCCTTGGTTGCGGCCATCGTCCAACAAGCAAATGGCGGCGCACCGCCCAATTAGAACGCAAGCAGGAATATAGCCATGTCGATAGACAATGCCGTCGTGGCAGATATCAAAAGCACGCGCCACAATGGCCATTTGACCTTGGCGGTCCATGTCCATGCCGGTCGCTCCCGCGCGCTGACCTGGCGCTTGCGGGCCGAAGTCGAGAGCCGGGGTGGGCGCAGCACAACCCAGCAAGCGGGGCTAACCAATGGCCTGCAAACAGCCCCGGTCTGCACCACCCAGTTTAACGACGATGTGGTCGGCATGGTGGAACTGGAGGTGAGCGAGGACAATATCCAACTCGCCCACCTCCGCTTGCCTTTGACGGGCTAAGCCGTCTGATAGGCTTGAAGTGTCGCGGCAACCCCTTCGGAAAAGGGCGTTGGATCATTCCAGAAGCGCTTGGCAAATTTGCTGGAGTCAACTTCGTAGGGGCGGTCCCACTGAAAGCGCATTTCGGCCATTTCCCGCATCATGGGGCTGAACAATCCGATGACGGGCAATAGGAACATGGGCATAGCCGTGAGTTTTAGGGGCTTGCCCGTCTGTGCGCTTGCCAAGGCCAATATCTCACGCGGGGTTTGGATGGGCGCACAGGGAATGTGCCACGCTTGGCCGAAATCCTCGTCGGGAGCGTTGAGCAACGAGATCACCCCGCGCGCGATGTCGGGTACATAGGCAAAGTCATGTTTCTGATTGGGGTCGACGATCAGCATGGCTGGCTTGCCCTGTGCCAAGGCCCCAAATGCCAAGTCGCCTAAGTGGGATTGGGCGACATTGGGGCCATAGAAATCTGGTGCACGCAGGGCCGCCACGCGCACTTTGCCCTCCCGGTGGGCCGTCATCCATTGACGCGTAATCGCCGCCCGAACCGCAGGCTTTGCGCCAGAATGGGTGAGGGGCATGGTCTCAAGCAGGGGCGACCTTTGAGGGCCATACATGTAGAGATTATCGACAAAAACGAGGCGCGCGCCCGTCTCCTCAGCCGCCTTTAGCACATGGGCCATGGCGCGGGGCCATTGCTCGGCCCAGACTGCCCGCTCATAGGCAAATCCAATCGTCAAAACGATCTGGGACGCGCCGGCAAACGCCGCCTGAACAGAGGCTAGGATTTGACTGTCACACGTCACAAAGGTCACCCCTTCGGGCAGGGAGTCTGGGCGGTGACGCTGGGCCACCACGACATCGCGGCTTTGGCCTTCAGCCATCAATTGGGCAATTACCGCCTGTCCGACCGGCCCATAACCCAGCACCACAATTTTCTCACGCATAGCCGTCTCCTTTGATTTCTCGCGGGAAGGGATAGCGCAATGCCTTGTATGCGTGAAATGCATGGTTTATATGCTCGCCATGCACCAAGTGAATTTAAATGGCCTCGACCTCAATCTGCTGCCGCCACTGGAAGCGCTGTTGCGTCGGAAAAATGTGACGCTGGCGGCGGCAGATGCCGGCATGAGCCAGCCCGCCATGAGCCGCGCGCTGGGGCGATTGCGGTCGATTTTTGATGATCCTCTATTGGTGCGCGGGGCCAAGGGCCTGGCTCTCACGCCTAAGGCACTGGATTTAGCGGTCGCGCTTCGTCCTGCTCTTGAGCGGGTGAAGGAGGTGTTCCATGCGCCTAATTTTGATCCCAAAACAGCGCAGCGCACGATCCGCTTTGCGAGCTCGGATGTGCATAACACCCTGATTTTTCCAACCTTACTGCGCAACTTGGCACGCGAAGCACCGGGCTTGGACCTCAGTTGCGAGCCGTATGGCCCGGATCTCCTCGCGCGCATGGCGTCGGGCAATTTAGACTTTGCCTTTGCGCTGGACACTTCGCCTCTGCCAACGGGGGCTCAAAGTGTCTATCTGGCTCAAGATGAATTGGCGCTGGTCATGCGGCGCAACCATCCCTTGGCGCGCCATGACTGGGCGCTGTCAGACTATGGGAAGGTCCCGCATATTCTGATCAATATTTTAAATGATGGGGTGAATGATTTAGACGCCCTGTTAGCGCTTCACGGCGTGCAGCGACGCACACTTTGGTCCACGCCGCACTTTCTAGCCGCCCTAGCGGCCGTCTCGGCAACCGACGCCGTAACCACCTTGTCTCGCGCTTTTGCGGCCCGATTTGCCGACCAATTCGACTTGATTTTGCATCGGCCACCTTTTGAAAGCCGATCCCTCGGCATTGTTCTGGTGATGTCGCACATGCGTGCACACGACCCCTTAATGGCTTGGGTGGCCGAGCAGGTTAAACGAGCGGCGACAGAGGTTTACGCCGCCACTGACGGCAAATAAACCCACCAAGTGCCTCAGAAATTGCGCCCAAGGCGGATGCCGACATTGTCGAGGCCCTGGTTTTTAGAGCCACCCAGAATGTGGCCATGGCTGAGGTGCTCATATACCAGATAGCTGGTCCAAGTCTCACTATGGCGATAGCCGACAGCAACGCCCAAGCGGAATAGATCGCGGGAGCCTAAGGCTAATTCCTCGGCGTTGAATTTCGCGCGCCGCACAGAATCTGCAGGGGCATATGGGTTGTCCAACGGGTCGCCATTATGGATCACATAGCCCAAATAGGGGTCGATCGTGACGTTCTTGCTGACCGGGAAGGTCCAATCAAGGCCAACGCCAGCAAAACTGGTCCCGCCTTGCGTATTGAGGGAGGCAACGACGCCTGGGCGCGGGGAAAAGGCAAATTTCAGCCAGTCTGGGCTGTTCCAGAGCACTTCGACTTGAACATCGGGTCCGTCTTCTTTGCCCGCATTTTTAGAGACATTGGTCTCCACATTATGCGCCATGATCGCGCCGCGCACTTCGCTAATCTGGGCTTGGGCCGGCAGGCTGATCAGGCTTGAAATGGCAATCGCTAAGCCTGTCGCGAGGAAACGGGGTGTTAGATCAAAGCGCGCCATCTTGTGTGTCCCTTATGCTGGGGTCGGATAGAGCGCGAGTCCAACCATCGGGTCAATTCGATCTGCGTTGGCCAGCGGCTTCGGCACCCGAAAAGATTGCCAGAAACAGCCCCTAGGTTTAGGGCTTGCGCACTGATTTTGGAGGTTCCCATGGCTGTAGCGAAACTGGAAAAAGATGGGGCAATTGCCACCATCACCATCACCCGTCCCGAAGCAATGAACGCCTTGGGCCAGCCAGGTGATGGGGACGTCTTTCAAGCTATTTGCGCCGACATTAATGCCGATCGCTCGATCCGCGCAGCCATTCTGACGGGCGAGGGCAGGGCCTTTTCCGCCGGAGGCGATGTGAAAGCGATGAAAGAGCGGACCGGGGCGTTTGGCGGCAGTCCAGCCGAAATTCGTGAAGCCTATCGTGGCAATATCCATAAGATCATCAAGGCCTTGTGGAACTTAGAAGTACCCTTGGTCAGTGCAGTGAATGGCCCCGCCATCGGGCTTGGCTGTGATGTGGCCTGTATGGGCGATATTCGGTTGGCGGCTAGCGGGGCGAAATTTGGCGTGACCTTCTTGAAGCTAGGCCTGATCCCGGGCGATGGCGGGGCTTGGCTGACACCGCGCATTGTGGGCTGGAGCCGCGCGTGTGAGCTGTTATTTACTGGCGATGTGGTGGATGCCCAAACTGCGCGTGAGTTCGGCTTTGTCTCCCGTGTGGTTGAGGCAGATGTTCTGATGAGCGAGGCCCGCGCCATGGCTGAAAAAATTGCGATGCAGCCGCCCCATGCGCTGCGTGTCACCAAAGCCTTGATGCGCCAAGGCCAGACAGCAACCTTTGACACCATCATGGAATTGTCAGCGGCTTCCCAAGGCCTGATGCACCACACCGCCGACCATGAAGAGGGCGTGGATGCGATTTTAGAAAAGCGTAGCCCCAGCTTTACCGGCCAATGAAGCGTTTAGCCCTTTGCCTGCTGGTCTTCGCACTCGGTGCGTGCGATCCCGGTGATAAAGATCAAAACCCGCGTGATCGCGTCGGCTCTGATGGGCCACTCTCATGGCGCTTGGTTGAGCAGAAGTCTGGGGCTGCGGCCTTCTTGTCGCGCCCGGGGGCAGCGCCTGACCTCGTCTTGTGGTGCGATGATCAACAGCGCATCACGTTGCGCGCCCACGTGTTTCCGGCACCCTCTGCCCAGCCAAATCTTGTTCTGACGACGAAGGCGGGCCGCATTGCCTTCCAAGAGGTCCGTCGCCAAGGCGGCGTGCGGGCAGGGGACCGCAAATTGGTGGAAGGCAAGATCGGTTTGGTCGAGAAAGGGGTGGCCGAAACCATCCTTGCAGCCAGCGACTTTACCTTGACGTCGGGTGACGTTGACTATCGGGCTCAGCCGGTGGATCGTGATCAGATACTGCC
>NZ_JBMLTR010000066.1:0-7488 GCF_049239865.1 Aquidulcibacter sp. | reverse complement strand
CCACGACTTTCGCTTATCAGCTCAAAGATCGCGAAGGCCTGACCTTTGTCCATCCGTATGACGATGCGGACGTGATTTCAGGGCAAGGCACGATCGGCATTGAAATGCTGGAAGATGCGCCACAACTCGAAACCCTAATTGTGCCCATTGGTGGCGGTGGCTTGATCGGTGGGATCGCCGTTGCCGCCCGTGCGATGAAGAACGATATTGAAGTGGTGGGCGTGCAGACGCGCATGTTCCCTTCCATGCATGCCGAGTTGGCAGGCAAGGAGCCGGGGCCCTTGTGTGGTGGCCAAACCATTGCTGAAGGCATTGCTGTGAAGCAGGCAGGCCGCTTGGGCTTTGAAATTGCCAAAGAATTGGTGCGCGACGTTTTGATCGTCGATGAGGATGACTTGGAACAAGCGATCACGTTGTTCTGCAATGTCGAAAAAACCGTTGCCGAAGGGGCAGGGGCAGCTGGCCTTGCGGCCCTGCTGGCGCACCCTCAGCGCTTTAGTGGCAAGAAGGTCGGCATCGTGCTGTGCGGCGGCAATATCGATTCACGCCTTCTGGCCTCGGTGCTAACGCGGGCTTTGGTACGCGAAAAGCGGATCGTCAGTCTCCGGATTATCGGTGATGATCGTCCGGGACTGTTGGCTGTGGTGTCGAAGGTGATTGGCGATCTGGGTGGCAATATTCTCGAAGTTGCTCACAATCGCTTGGCCCTAGATGTCCCGGCTAAAGGCGCGGAATTTGATATTCTGATGGAAACCCGCGACTCGCGGCACACGCAAGAAATCATCGATGCGCTGGTGGCAGCTGGCTATCCACCCCGCACGATCTAAAATCTAACGCCCACAAAGGACTGGTCCCATGGCTCTGCCGATCCTAACCATTGGCAATAAGAATTACTCCAGCTGGTCGATGCGGCCTTGGCTTGCTTTGAAATGGGCTGGAATTGCTTTTGAAGAGCGGATCATTCCTTTGGGGCCGCGCGGGATGGGTCTAAATCCAGACATCGTCGCAGTAAGCCCATCCGGCACGGTGCCTGTGTTGGAACTTCCAGATGGCGAGAAGATTTGGGACACGCTATCGATTTGTGAATGGGCCCATGAGCAAGCTCCAGACGCAGGCCTTTGGCCAAAGGATGCGGTCGCGCGCGCCCTAGCCCGTTCGGCCACATGCGAAATGCACTCAGGCTTTGCCGCTGTGCGACAGACCTTCCCGATGAATTTAAAGCGGGTGAAGGCGGGTCATGAATGGTCCGAGACGGCGCAAGCCCAAGTACAGCGGATTGACGATTTATTGTGTGGTTTGAAAAGCCGCTTTGGCAGCACTGACAGTCCTTTCATCATGGGTCATCGCACGATTGTTGACGCCTTTTATGCTCCGGTTGCGACCCGGTTCCGCACCTATCGAGTTCCAGTCTCGGCGGCGCTGCAAGCTTGGTGCGAAGCGATTTTCCAAGACCCGGACTTTGCCGCGTGGGACCAAGCCGCCCATCTTGAAACTTGGACAATTGCAGAAACCGATGTGGCCTAGACTGAGGGGCTGCAACCGATTGATGCTGGCCTGCGTATCAAAGCCATGATCCAACGACGCACGCTCCTCCTCTCCGCCCCATTTGCCTTCTTGTCGGCCTGCTCGAAAGCAGAAGCCGTCACGAACACCAGTGACTTAGGAGCCGCCGCGTCTCCTGCCGTTACGGCTTTGGCCCCCCGGGCCAATGAAGTCGTCTGGCTTCAATTCAAGGGTACGGTCCGAACCAGCGAAGCTTTGGCGGATGTACGTGCAGCAACACTGCACCGTGCTGTGATCCGGCGAGCCGCCAATTCAGAGGGCGGGGAGACCAAATTCTTCGACCTTTGGCAAAGTGCTGGCCAACCAGCTGTGGCAGGACCGTCCGCGACCCGCAAACTGCGCTCGCTACAGGACGGCGCAAACGGCTTCTGGCTCGAGCGCGAATTCACCCACCCTGCCTTAGTTAAGGGCGTGGAATCGTCCCGATTAGCCCGCGCTGGTGCCAGCGTTTTGGCGCTTAGCGGCAAACAAGTCTGGCTGCTGACCGGCAGTGTTGGAACAGCTCCGGTCTTAACCGCCGAACAGGCCACACAGTTTAACGCGTGGCTGGCAAGCCTTGGTATTAAGAAGCCATAGCAGCAATTGCATCGGCGATGGCGACGGTTTGCTCGGCCATATCGCGATGCAAGAGCTCAGTCATTTTTCCATCGACTTTCAACACGCCTTTGCCCGCATTGGCGGGGTCCAAGAAGGCTGCAATGACGGCGCGCGCATGGGCTACTTCAGCCTCATCGGGCGCAAACACGCGGTTGCAGGTCTCAATCTGGCTTGGGTGGATCAAGGTCTTGCCGTCAAAGCCGAATTCCAGCCCCTGCCAGCAAATGGCTTCAAAGCCTTCGGTGTTGGCTATGTCATTGTAGACGCCATCAATCACCGCGAGATTATAGAGCCGTGCAGCGGTGACGCTGGCTGCAAGGGCAAAGTGGAACGGTGCGCGGTCGGCGGTCTGCCGGGCGCGGGTTTCCTTAGCAAGATCATTGGTACCCATGACAAAGGCGGCCAAGCGCGTTGAGGTGCTGGACGCAGCAATCGAGGCAATCTCAAGGATAGCCCGCGGCGTCTCAATCATCGCCCAGAGGCTCATGGCGGGAGCGGCACCTAAGGCGTCCATGGCTTCGCTGGCAGCGAGGACTTCGTCGGCAGAGGAGATTTTGGGGAACAAGATGCCATCTGGACCTGCTGCGACGGCGGCTTCCAAATCTTGCGGACCCCAAGGCGAGGTCAGGCTGTTGACGCGGATAATCACTTCCCGCTTGCCATAGCCGCCTGCTTTCACAATCGCCGCTACCGCAGCGCGTGCTTCATCCTTTCCGTCGGGGGCAACGGCATCTTCCAGATCAAGGATGACCGCATCGGCGGGCAAGCTCTTGGCCTTTTCCAGAGCTTTGGCATTGGCACCGGGCATATAAAGCACACTGCGGCGGGGACGGGCCTGGGGAGCGGTCATGAGAAGCCTTTCAAATCGGGTTTGGCTTCTTCTAGCCACAAGCAGCCCCGTGGCGTAAAGAGCGGACCATGCCTTTGGTGCTGATTCTTGGTTCACATGTCGCGGGAAGCCGGGTGGGTGGCACCTTGGCAAGCCTCGCTTTGGCTCAATCGCCCATGAAGATTGATCCGGTGCATGTGCCGACGACCCTTCTAGGTCGACATCCCGGTTGGGGGCCGCCCGGTGGCGGGCCAGTCAGCCCTGAATTGTTTGCTGGCATGCTGGAAGGCATCGCGGCCAATGGGCTATTTGCGGCAGTCGATGGCGTCCTCACCGACTATTTTGCCAGCGCAGAGCAAGTCCAGATTGCCGCCCGGGCCATTGATGCCGTCAAAACCGCCAACCCCAAAGCCATCATTATGGTCGACCCTGTTTTGGGTGATGCGCCGGGTGGGCTCTATGTTGGGCAGGGCGTGGCGGATGCATTGGCGGAGCATTTGGTGCCCCGCGCGGATTTTCTCACGCCCAATTTGTGGGAATTGGGTTATCTGACGCAAACTTCGCCAAAGGATCTCCAGCGAATCCATTATGCCGCCACAGCTTTGGGTCGGCCGTCCTTGATCTCATCGGTTGAGCGGAATGGGGAAATTGGTGGCATGCTGGTCGATGGAAGCCGCGCTTGGCTTGCGACACACGCGAAAGCTGCCCAGCCTCCCAAAGGCACGGGAGACCTGATGGCGACGATGTTTCTTGCCCATTTGATTGACGGTCAAACAGCGCCACAGGCCATGGGCTTGGCTTTGGCTGGTGTGTCCTACACCGTTCAGCGCGCGCAAGAGTGGGGTGCGCAAGAATTGCCAATCATTGCGGCTGGCGATGAAGCGTGGCGGGCTGAGCCCTTGGCCTTGACCCAACTGAGTTGAAGGGTCCAAATGGGGTCATGACTGATCTGGTTTCGCCTTATGTTGCGCCGGGCTTTGAGCCTGTTTTAGATGCTTTCAACTTGAACTTCGAAGAAGGCCTTGAGCTGGGGGCGGGTTTCTGCGCCATCTTAGAGGGTGAAGTCGTCGTTGATTTGGTCGGTGGTCATATGGACCGCGCCAAAACACAAAGCTGGACTCGCGAAACCTTGGTGCCCGTCTATTCAACCACCAAGCCAATTGCCGCCATGGTCATTGCCCGCCTTCAGGATCAGGGCCTGTTGAATTTTGACGATCCGATTGGCTGGCTTTGGCCGGAGTTTACCGAGCATGGCAAAGAAGTGACCTTGGCACAAGCCTTGTCGCATCAGGCAGGCGTACCTGGTTTCCCGGACCCGATTGATCCAGACCTTTGGCTGAATCCGCCTGCTTTGGCAGAAGCCTTGGCCCATGTCGCGCCAATGTGGGAGCCGACAACGGCCAGCGGTTATCACCCTCTGACCTATGGCTATATCGCGGGCGAACTGGCTCAGCGCGCACACGGCACCAGCCTTGGTACGCAATTGCGCGTTGATGTGTGTGAGCCTTTGGACATCGACTTTTGGATTGGGCTGCCCGAAATCCATCACGGGCGCTGCGCTGAAATGAGCCGCCCTAAAGCCATGGCAGAGTTGGGCGAAATCTCGGAAGCCCGTCGAATTGCGTTTATGACGCCTTGGGCCTCGCCTAATCGAGGGGGTGCAGCTTGGCGACTGGCAGAAATTCCTTCCGCCAATGGTCACGGCACCGCGCGATCTGTTGCCACCTTGTATGGCGTCTTTGCCAATAACGGCAAAATCGGCAGCCATCAGATCATTTCGCCAGAAACCATGGCGGACTTCACGAAGCCCCGCATCCGAGGCCTTGATTTGGTCTTGCCTTATGAGATCGAATGGGCCGCAGGCGTTATGCGCAATTCCAATCTCCGCTATGGCAGTAACCCGGAAACTCTAGGCCATTCAGGCTGGGGCGGTTCTGGCGGTTTCGGCGATCCGGCCAAACGCCTATCAGCAGCCTATGTCATGAACAAGCAAACCCCAGCCTTACTCGGGGATGAGCGCGCCGGCCGCCTGATCCAAGCGCTTTATGCTTGTGTGGATGCGCGCAGCGCCTGAAGTTTGGCTTCTGCGTCCAAACGGGCTTGTGGGTCACCGACATGCAGCCAAGGCCCGTCGAGTACGAGGCCATAAAGGCGACCCTTCGGGCTCCATTCGTCAAACCATGTACGGGCGAGCGACCGCTTAGTGGCGGACTTGCCGTCAAACTTTGCTTTAGTCGTGATCTGTACCCCAGCATAGGCGTAAGGCGCGCTCGGCGCCTCGCCACGACGCGTCAGTCGGCCCGCTTCATCCATAAAGAAGTCGCCCGGACCGTCGAATCCTAAAGCTTCATCCAATCGCGCCAATAGAAGCAGGCCATCCATGCGTTCCGGGTCAAAGGCTCCTGCCATCCGCTTGATCGCGGTGTCGTCCAGCCAGAGTGCGTCCGCATTGCAGGTCAGAAGCGGCCCATCTGGAAAGTGGTCGAGGGCGTAAACGAGGCCGCCTTCGGTTTCCAGGGGCTCAGCTAATTCATCTTCGCGCGAAAAGATCAGCTTTGGCGCGCCAGTGCTGCGCGGGGCTAAATGGGCGACCAGTTTATCAGCAAAATGAAAGCTATTGACGACTGCCGTGCCCACGCCTGCTTCGGCCAGCCGGTCGAGCATATGGTCAACCAGGCAACGGCCATCGACGTCAACCAAGGCCTTCGGGCGATCATTGGTCAAGGGCCGCATCCGCGTACCAAGCCCTGCCGCAAACACCATGGCGTGGGTTGGCATCGCGCTCATTCGGCTTGCGCCTGCGTGAATGCCTGTAGCGGCACATAGCGCTCTACCCAGCTTTGCATGTGCTTCAGGCGCGGGTGGGTTAGGACTTGGGCCAAGTGCCCTGCTTCACGCGGCATGAATTGGCGATAGCGCTGTTTCCCGTCGCGCCCAACCAGACGCGAGAAGATGCCTAGAATGCGCAGCGCGTTAATCGCGCCCTGAATGGCCAGTTCTTCATCAAAGGGTGCCCGTTCAGATCCAGTCGCGTCCAAATAAGCACGAATGGTGGCTTCATAGGCTGCGGCGGTTACGTCCCGTCGCGCATCATGCAGCAGCATGGCAAAGTCCCACGCGCGATAGCCGTGCACGGCGTCTTGGAAGTCGAGCAGACCAACCCGCGCTATCCCTTCCCGCTCTGGAAGCCAGAGGATGTTTTCAGCATGATAGTCGCGCAAGGTGAAAGCGCGCGGATGGGTCAGGATTTCGCCAATCAAGGTATCGCGAATGTCAGCCCATTCGGCACGGGCGTCGGCACTAAATCCATCAAGGCCTAGGAAGCGCGGCGTCCAGTCGACAAATAAGTTTGCATTTTCACGCAGGGCAATCGCGTCAAAATCAAGGATGGGCCAAGGACCCATGGGCGAGGGTAGGCTCTGTGGAATGGGGGTCTGATGCAGGGCCGCCAGCGCTTCACCAGCCACATGATAAAGCTCGACCTCGTCCGCGCGGCCCTCGGCAATGACCCGCGCATAAAGATCGTCGCCCAAATCCTCTACGACGGCAACACCTACGGGCGCATTCACGGCCAAAGTATCGGGCGCGGAGAAGCCGTGGCTGCGCAAGTGATTGCCGACGGCGACAAAAGCCTCCACGCGGGAAGCAGCTAAGCGCGACAGCGCATTCCAGCCTAGGGCTTTGCGGCTCACTTCATCCGCGCCGGGCGGGCAAGGCCCATCTTCATTGCCCGGCGGGGCTTTCATCAAAATGGCGGTCCGGCCATCATGGCTCAAGCGCTCGTAGGAGCGGGTCGAGGCATCTTGGTCAAATTTTTGCCGATCCGCTTGGCCAAAGCCTGCCTCATGCAAAGCTGAAGCGATCGCCGCCTCAAATCGGGTGGCTTCAAGCGTGGGAGAGTTAGAAGTCATGCAGGCGAGATTTCCAGTTCGTCGTCGGCGAGGCCGAGACATGGGCGCGGCGATGATCACCAATAATGATGATGTGGATGTCGAGGTGTCGGGGTGACAGATGTGGCCCCGCTTTATCTGGCCATTCAACCAAGCTGATGACCTCGTCAAGCTCTTCCCAGCCCAATTCCCAGACATCTTCGGGGTCTTCAAGGCGATAGAGGTCGAAATGTAGCAGTTCCGGCGCGTCTGGCTGCTCGTCGGGATCCGGCTGATACCGCTGGACCAGTGTAAAAGTCGGGCTTGGAACTTCGGTGTCGCTGTCGAGATAGGTAGAGATCAGCCCGCGCGCGAGAGAGGTTTTGCCAGCGCCTAAATCGCCCCGCAGTGCCAAGCAATCGCCAGCTTGTACCACTTTGGCCAAGCGCGCGCCTAAGTCGCGCGTATCGCGATCGGTCGCAAGGTCGAGTGAAAGCAACAAGTCCATCATCAATTTGTCGTTAGAAGAGGTTGGCCGCGCGGTCAAAACTACTCGCTGTTGAAAGCAAGCTAGACTAGGTTTGTTTGCATGTTTTCTTGGCCCAGCCTTCTTCTCCTCGCAAGCCCAGC
>NZ_JBMLTR010000065.1:0-6857 GCF_049239865.1 Aquidulcibacter sp. | reverse complement strand
GCCACGCCATTGAGCTTAATCGCCCGATAAAGCCCGCGCAGCGATACCGGAACCAGCCCCCGCTGCCACGCAAAGCCCAATAGGATCATGTTGGAATAAAGCGCATCATAGAGATATTCTTCCGCCAAGCCTTCGGCATGGATCACGCCCAACTCCCGCACTGCTTGGGCAAACAAATCTACCTTGGGCTGACCGCGATAGCCGCGCGTGCGATTGTGGATGAATTCGCTGGTGGGTTGGATGTCGAAATTGGCGACGGCACGGGTCGTCTCTTTGCAAACCAGATTGAGGCCATCGAGATTGGTTGCCACAATCAAATCGCCCGCAATCATCACATCGGCAGAAGCCGGGGGCACGCGGCCAGAGCGAATGTCCTGTGGCTGATTAGCGATGCGCACGTGGCTCAACACCTGCCCACCCTTTTGCGCGAGGCCTGTCATATCGAGCGTGGAGGACGCCTTGCCATCGACATGGGCTGCCATGCCGACAATGGCCGAAACCGTTGTTACGCCCGTGCCCCCAACGCCCGTAAAGACGATGGAGCGTGGGCGGTCCAAACTCATAGGCTCGGGCAGAGGGATATTGGTGGCATCAAAGGTTGGACGCGCCCGCTCGCGCTTGGCATTGTGGCTGCCTTCAATTGTCACGAAAGACGGGCAGAAGCCGTCCACACAGCGCGTATCTTGGTTGCAAGACGACTGGTCAATCTGCCGCTTAGTGCCAAAATCGGTTTCGAGCGGATGGATGGACAAGCAATTGGATTGCTTGGAACAATCGCCACAACCCTCACACACGGCGGGGTTGATGTAAGCGCGGGTGGACGTGGCCTTCAAGAGCTTGCGCTTGATCCGGCGGCGCTTCTCGGTCGCACACATTTGGTCATAGATCAGAACTGTGACGCCCTTGGTCTCGCGCAGGCGGCGCTGGACGGCGTCCAATTCCTCACGCGGATAGACGCGGACAGACGGCTCTAGCACCACATTGGCATAGCGCGTCGGCTCGTCGGCGACGATGACGACTTTCTTAACGCCCTCACCCAGCAATTGCTTGGCAATTTGGGGCGTGGTTTGGCCGCTTTCGGTGGACTGACCACCGGTCATCGCCACCGCGTCATTATAAAGCAGCTTATAGGTCACATTGACTTGGCCCGTCACCGCTGCACGAATGGCCAGCGAGCCTGAGTGCGAATAGGTGCCATCGCCCAAATTGACAAAGACATGGCCTTCTTCCGTGAACGGCGCTTGGCCAATCCAGCCAATGCCCTCCCCGCCCATTTGGCTCGTCATATCGGTTTGCCGCTCGGGCATGAAGGTCGCCATATAGTGACAGCCAATGCCAGCCAGCGCGCGCGAGCCTTCTGGCACGACGGTTGAGCTATTGTGCGGGCAACCAGAACAGAAATGCGGCGTGCGGTGTGCATCGCCTTCCAGCGCCTTTGCGCGATCCTTGCTTTCTTGCACACGGTTCAAATAGGCCAAAGCCTGCTCGCGGTGCGGGCCGTCGGGCACCAGATCAAACAAGGTCTTCGCCAGCACGGGGATGGAGATGGAAGCCGTGTCGGGCAGCAAGGGCTTACCATCCAACCCCTTCTTGCCAATCACCCGCGGCCGCTTGCCATCGGGCAAATCATAGAGGGCATCGCGAATCTGGGTCTCGATCAAAGCGCGCTTGTGCTCCACCACCAACAGCGTCTCAAGCCCCAAGGCAAAGCCGCGCAAATGATAGGGTTCCAGCGGCCAAGGCATGGCGACTTTATAAATGGCGAAGCCCAGATCGGCGGCCAGTTCTGGGCTGATGCCCAACGCATCTAACGCCTCAAAAATGTCCCGCGTGGCTTGGCCGGTCGCGACCAAGCCAATGCGCCGCTTGTCGCCCGATAGGATCTCCCGATCAAGGCTATTGGCTCGCACAAAAGCTTGTGCCGCTGGCAGCTTATACTGACGAAGCCGCGCTTCCTTGGCCATCGGATCATCGCCACGGCGCAGGCTGACGCCTTCTGGCGGCATTTCGAAGTCTGTGGGCAGGCGGATATCAAAGCGATGGGCGCCGACATCAATCACCGCGCCCGAATCCATCGTATCGGCCAAAGCGATCAGGCCCGTCCAAGCGCCAGAGTAGCGCGATAGGGCAAAGCCGTACAAGCCAAAGTCCAACACATCTTGGATCGATGCCGGCGACAGGATGGGCATTTCCGCATCGATGAAAGCAAACTCAGACTGGCTGGGCAGGGTCGAGCTTTTGCAAACATGGTCATCGCCTGCAATTGCCAAGGTGCCGCCGAACTTGGAGGTGCCTGCGAAATTAGCGTGCTTGAACACATCACCCGTCCGGTCAACGCCAGGTGCTTTGCCATACCAAATACCGAAAACGCCATCAAAGCGCGCACCCGCAAATTGACCAAGCTGTTGGCTACCCCAAACCGCCGTTGCGCCCAAATCTTCATTGAGGCCTGGCCAGAACTCGATATCGTGGGTTTTCAGGAGCTTAGAGGCCCGCTCGAGCTGCATGTCATAGCCGCCAAGTGGCGAGCCGCGATAGCCCGAGATAAAGCCCGCCGTGTTCAATCCGGCCTTCACATCGCGGCGTTTTTGGTCCAAAGGAAGCCGCACGAGGGCTTGGATGCCGGTTAGAAACGCTCTACCCTCGTCGAATTCATACTTGTCAGTTAACAGAACTTCGCGATGGAGCATTTGGTAGGCCCTCGGGTTTTTCGACCACTGTGAATGTGGTCTGCTTTTATCCGGGCATCATCTTCTGTTTTCACGGAAAAAGCTTGCTCTTTTTTTCGTTATTTGCGAAGGATTGCGCAAGATACATGTTCACTTTGCCAGAATTGAGGAAAATTCGTGTCGGAAGAATTAGACGCCATTGATGTACGCATACTCGATCTGGTCCAAGAAGATGCGGCGCTGTCAGTTGCAGAGATTGCCGATAAGGTCGGTCTGTCGTCAAGCCCATGTTGGCGGCGGATCAAACGCCTCGAAGAAATTGGCGTCATCACCAAGCGCGTGACCATCCTTGAGCGCGCCGCTTTAGGCCTAGATTTCGAAGTGATGGCCTCGGTAAAGCTGGCCCTGCCAAACCGCGAAAACCTAGAGAAATTCGAGGCCGCTGTGGCGACTTGGCCTGAAGTTGTCGATTGCGCCACGGTGACAGGGGCGGTCGATTATATGATCCGTGTCGTGACCACCGACATGCATGCCTATGACGGTTTCCTGCGCGACAAATTGCTTGGCCAAGGCCTCGTGTCAGACGTGCAGTCGCGCATCGTGATTCGCGTGGCCAAACGCACGACCTCGGTCCCGCTTGGCCTCAGCCAATCTAAGCGGCGTTAAGCACAGCAAAGCCGCGTTCCAGATCGGCAATCAAGTCTTCTGGCGCTTCTAAGCCAATTGAGTAGCGCATGATCGGTCCGTTTGGATGGCGGGCTGGAAATTGCCGGGTGATCTGGACCGTGCTGGGTAGCGCCAAGCTCTCAAACCCGCCCCACGAAAAGCCCATGGAGAATATCTCATAGGCTTCGGCCATTGCGTTGATTTTTGACGCTGGGAATTGCTTGAATACTACCGAAAACAAACCACCAGCCCCGCTAAAGTCGCGCTGCCAAATGGCGTGATCGGGGTGCGATGGCAGCGCCGGATGCAGCACTTGCGCCACTTCAGGCCGAGCCTCCAGCCAACGCGCCATGTCACGCGCAACCCGGTCTTGATGGGCCATGCGCAAGCCCATGGTGCGCAGGCCGCGCAAAGTCAGCCACGCATCTTCAGCAGACGTGCCAATGCCCAACATTTGGTGCATGGTCTTCAGCTTGGTCAGCCATTCCTCGCTATTGGTGATCAAAGCGCCCGCAAGCACATCGGCATGCCCGCCCTGATACTTAGTCAAGGCCTGCATGGAGATGTCCACCCCCAGATCAAACGGCTTCATATAAAGGCCGGCGGTCCAGGTATCGTCGATCAAAGTGGCAACCCCGTGCGCCTTGGCGACAGCGGTGATGGCCGGCACGTCTTGCAGCTCAAACGTCAAAGAGCCGGGGCTTTCAAGGATGATCAAGCAGGTGTTGGGCCGGATCAGACCTACAATATCGCCCCCGATGCGCGGGTCGTAAATCTCGGTTTCAACGCCATAATTGCCCAAAACCTCGCGGCAAAAACGCCGCGTCGGACCATAGGACGAATCGGTCAGCAACACATGGTCGCCAGCTTTCGTGGCGGCCATCAGCGCTAATGTCAGCGCTTGTAAGCCCGATGGGGCCAGCACGGTGCCAATGCCGCCGGAAATCTCCGTCAAGGCGTCACACAGACGGTCTTGGGTCGACAGGCCTTCCAGCCCATAGCCCTTCATGTCGCTCAAAGGCCCAGCGCGGTAGAGGTCATCGGCATTGTCAAACAGCACGGTCGAGCCGCGCTGGATGGGTGGATTGATCACCCGCTCATGCGAGAATGGATCGCGGCCGATTTGTACCAGTCGGGTCGCAGCCGAAAGGCCTTCACCGGCGGCTCCTTTTGAGTTCTTGCTCATCCAGCAGCCTCAGTCTCGATCGGAGAAGCAGGGTCTGCTGCCCACTCACTCCAGGCACCGTCATAAACAGGCACATCCCACAGCCCCAAACGCGCTAATGCCAAAGCGATGACACAGGCGGTGACGCCAGAGCCGCACGTCGTCACCACGCGCTTGCCAAGATCTACACCACTTGCCTTGAAGACTTCGGCCAATTCAGCTGGGTCTTTCATGGTATTGTCTGGCTTCAATAGGGTCGAGAAAGGCACATTGAAAGCACCGGGCATGTGGCCGCTGGGCAGATTGGCGCGCGGTTCTGGTGCGGTGCCAGCAAAACGACCCGCGGGGCGCGCGTCAAGGATTTGCGCGCTACGGGCTTCGACTTTCGCCAAAATTTGACCCTTGTCCCGGATCAAATCAGCGCGCCGACGCACGGTGAAATGCCGCTCTCGCGCGATGGGCGGCATATCCTCTGTCTCACGATTTTCAGCTAACCATTTGGGCAAGCCGCCATCGAGCACCACCACATCCTCATGGCCCATATGGCGGAACATCCACCAGACACGTGCCGCTGAAAACACGCCCGTGCTGTCGTAAACCACCAAGCGGAGACCATCACCTAAGCCTAGTTTCTTCACCCGGCTGGCGAACTTTTCAGGGCTGGGCATCATGTGCGGGAAAGGGCTGGCGGTGTCTGAAATCTCATCAATATCAAAAAAGACAGCACCTGGAATATGGGCAGCGTCATATTCTTCCTTGGCATTGCGTCCTGCTGCGGGCATGTGCCACGAGGCGTCAATGATGCGCACGTCCGGCGCGCCTAGCTTGTCAGCTAGCCATTGCGTGGAAACCAAGGGATCATCAGGATTGGCCCAGCCTGCCATGTTCGTGTCCTCAACCAGCTTATTGCGTTGCCCGCCCAAGGCGTGCCACACGGGGTTTTTTCAGTGCTTATGATCCACTAAAGGGATTTCAGCGTAAGTTGCAAAGACTATCTCATAATCCGGCGGCATAACTAAACCCATGAATGAAGAAAACACGGCTCTCACGATTGAAAAGGATCAGCGCTATCAGGCGCTCTTGATGGACTATGCGGCTGGTAGCTTGCCGCGTGGGCCTGCCTTGGTCGTTTCAGCGCATTTGGCTCTGCAACCGCAAGCGCGCGAAGTTACGCGGACGTTTGATGCGGCAGGCGGGATGTTGTTGGACGCAATCGAACCTGTTGAAATCGCTCAGCCTGCTTGGCTTGAAGCCGAGAAAAGCCGCGACTATTCAAACCATGCGCTGCGCGAGATTGACGATATGGCCCATGTGCTATCGTCCCTCGACCAAGGCCGCTGGCGACGCAATTTGGCGGGTATGTTGATGATGCCTCTGCCCGGCTGTGACGCTGAATTGCTCAAGTTAGAAGCAGGCCGCAAAGTGCCAGAACATGGCCACTCCGGCCTTGAAGTGACCCTTGTCCTGTCCGGTGAACTCGACGATGGCAGCCAAATCTACCGTCGTGGCGATTTGCTGGTGCATGACGAAGACAGCGAGCATCAACCCGGTGCTGCTAAGGGCGGCGATTGCATTTGTTTAATCGCACAGACTGGTTCTGTTCGTCTGAAAGGCCCATTGGGCTGGCTGATTAACCGTTTCAACTAATTTTTGCCTGATACTCCTCCTCGCTTTAATTAAAAGAGGCTTTGCGATGTCTTCCAAAAGCACCCTAAAACTATGTCTCCTCGCATCTACGCTTGTGCTGGGCAGCGCGGCGGTGGCGTCCAGCGCGGCGGCGGCCGCCACACCGGGGCGGACCGAGTTTGAAATCCTGATGAATGGCAAGCCCGTGGGCAAGCATATCGTGACGGTTTCAAAGTCTGCCGATATCACCAATGTTCGCATCGCCATTGATATGGCTGGTAAAATTGGACCCATCGGCTTTAGCTATCGCCATCGCTGCGAGGAAGCTTGGCGTGGCGATCAATTGACCAGCCTGAATTGTTCGGACCAGGAAAATCGATCCAACAAGTCTGTTGCCGCCAATCTGCGAGGGGCCAATATCGTCGTGGATGGAACAGGCTTTAAAGGCAATGCCCCTGCCACCATCCTACCGTCCAGCTGGTGGCGCTTTAGCACGATCAATCAATCCCGCCTGCTCGACAGCCGCGACGGCAAGTTAAGTCGTGTCAATGTAAACCGGGTTGGCGAAGAAGTGCTGCAGATTGGCGGAGCCAATGTTCGCGCCAGTCATTACCGCGTACGCGGTGCGGTCAACACGGATTTGTGGTATGACGCGACAGGCCGCTGGGTGCGGACAGCATTCAAAATCGCAGGCCAAAGCTTTGATTATCGGAAGGTGACTTCCGTCGCCA
>NZ_JBMLTR010000064.1:0-4311 GCF_049239865.1 Aquidulcibacter sp. | reverse complement strand
TCTATAAGGCGGGTTGGCGAGCTTTTAGTTGCACAGAACAAGTAGCTTTTACGCCCGTAAGCCCTCACCCCCTTCCCCTCTCCCATGGGGAGAGGGGAGCGCACAAATAAAAACTTATCCCCCACCCATCAAACCCCGCATAACTTAAGGCCATCTCCAACGAGAGGGCGTTGTTGCTGCAGCGGCGACACCGGTTGGGGATGGTAAGCGGGATTAATCGAGGTTGAAGTGGCGACCTCGTGTTTCATTGGGATTAGCTGTCCTGATGCCCGAGTGTGCTTGTGCCCGACTGCCGTGTGAAGCCCTTGGTCAAGAACTTAGGCGATGCCTTTGAGACACCTTGGGGAAGCCTTATGTATTTTTAGAAGCACGCGCTTCTAGGATGAGGCCTTTACGTACTAGGCGGGGGAAGAACTACACCACAAGGTGGCCTCGTTACCCACCCCGAGCACACACACTTATTCAGCCGGGGCGCACGGTTTGCGTCGTATTCCGGGCCAGTCCGTTAATCTGGCCCACCTAATTTGGCGCATACCACGCGCCCCGGTCCCTCACTCAGCCGCACCCCCGGTGGTTTTCCACGCGGGGCTAAAGGTGTTGGTGGCTAGGAGCGCGCAGCACGAGCTGCGCATCTATAGGCGCTGACATGCGCAACTGTTGTTGCGCGCTCCATTTTTGGGCTTTCGATCTGGAAGCGGTTTGGTGATCCTTCTGTCTCACCAAACCGCTTTGAATATCGTGATCGGGCGATCTGAAGAGTCAAGTCCGCTTCGCGCCGCTGCGCGGCAGATTTCCAAAGGAAATCTGGACTTGAGACGTCAAATCGCCCGAAAACAATTGAAGTTGGCCTTTGGGGCAGGCATAGCCTGCACCAAAGCCTTCCAGACGAAAAAACCTCAAACGCTGTCATCCCGGACGGCGTTAGCCGAGTCCTAGACCTTGTGTCGCAAAGTCCTACAAGGTCCCCGGTCTTCGCTGGCGCTCCGGCAGGGATGACAGCGTGGGGGGGAGGGATGGGCCCCTACTTCTCGCCTGAAATATCCTTGCGCAATTGCCTCAGAATGAACCAAACCCCCAGCACCACAAAGGGAGCGGAAAGCCCGGTCGCCGCCTTGGCATTGAAGTGGAAAATTGTTTCGGAGAGGCCTTCCATCGCGAAATGGATCAATCCCAAAGAATAATAAGAGATGGCGGCGACCGAGAGGCCCTCCACGGTTTGTTGCAGGCGCAATTGTTCTTGGCTGCGTCGATCCATGGAGGCCAAAAGGCCGACATTGATTGCTTCAGACGCCACCTCGACGCGCGTGTTGAGCATCTGAGTTGTGCGGGCGATGCGTTCAATGACATCGCGTTGGCGGTCGCCCACGGCCACACAGGTCCGCATGGCGGGCGCTAGTCGGCGTTCCATGAAGTCAGCAATGGTCGGGCGGCCATCAATGGCTTGTTCGCGCAATTGTCCGATCCGCTCTTGCACCAGCCCCTCATAAGCGCGGGCGGCAGCAAACCGGTAGGTGGTCGCCCCAACCATGGCTTCGGCTTCCCCGGCCAAAGCGGCGAGGCGGGACAAGAGATTTCGGTCGGCTTCCACGCCACCTTCATCGGCAACTTGCATGGCTGAGGCCGCCGCTTCGGCTTCAAAGCGCGCCAAGGTGGCAGAGGTTGAGTTGGCCAGTGGGAAGGCCAAGAGCGCCAGCAAGCGATAGGTCTCAATCTCAAACAATTGCTGCAAGACTCGTCCTGCGGTCACGGGATTGGGGTCAGACTGCACCATGACAAAGCGCGTGAAGGAATCAGGACCCGGGCGAAAGTCACTGAAGACATCGATGGAGCCATTTGCTACCCGCGCGGCAATGATATCACTATCGGCAAAAGGCAAATGCTCCGGTGCCAATGTGGACAGCACAACATGGGCCGCGCCCAAAACCTCACCGGGCAAGCCAGCCAGCCAGTCTTGCGGCAGGAGATCGAGGGCTGTGGCCTCGAACATAAAGTCCGGGGTTGCTGGGCTGTCGCGAAACACCGTCCAGGTCGATATTTCCGTGTGGCGTTCCCACCGCAGCCGCCAGGTTCCGCCATCCACCACGCACCAGCGTGCTTCTGGCCCGGGCTCCGACGTGCCAATTTTCCGGCAAAGGGCGGCCATATGCGCACGGTCGGCACTGACACCGCCTTCGCCCGACATGGTGGCGATACGTGAAGCGAGATGCGGCGCTTGAACGGGGGTAGAGGGCCGGGCGTGAGCTTCGGCGAGCAGAAGGTCCCGTTGCGGGTGAAACTTCCATTGTAAACCTTGCCGTCTCATGCTGTTCTTTCTCCCAAGACCCGCCGGAACGGCTTTTGCCTGCCTTCGGTAACAATCTTGTCAGGTGGCAACTCTGGTGCGCTTGTCTCTGGCAGTATAGCGTCACAAGGGTGTTTTATGTCGTCTCGGGGGTGATAGTAGTGGAACATTCGAGAATCGCGGTGACGCGAATTACACGTGACCACGCTGTGGACATGATCGAAACACCTAGAAAGCAAACCTCTGACCTACGCCGTGAATTCCACTTGATTTGCTTGGACCTCGACTGATGTATCGGAAGCCTAAATGGAGCCGAGAGGGGGTAAACTGGCCCAATCGCCAAAGCAGTCGCTTCATCCAGGTTGGCGATCAGAAGTGGCACTTGCAGACGATCGGTGAAGGGCCGCCACTTCTCTTATTGCATGGTACCGGTTCGTCATGTCACTCGTGGGCTGGTATCGCGCCCATGCTGGCGGCGCATTATACGTTGATCATGCCAGACTTGCCCGGGCATGGCTTTACCCAAACGCCCCCTGAATCCGGCCAATCGCTACCCGGTATGGCCCGCCTCTTGCGCGATTTACTGACAGCCTTGGATGTTGAGCCTGCCTTTGTTATTGGGCATTCGGCAGGGGCCGCGATCGCGGTGCAAATGGCGCTGGACGGCTATATCCGCCCGCAGGCGATTTTGGCCATTAATGGCGCGTTCCAGCCCTTTAAGGGCCTTGCAGCCCTCATTTTTCCAGTGGTCGCCCACGTTCTTGCCCTCAACCCGATCACCATTTATGCGGTCGCGGAAGGGGCAAAAGATCGCCGTCGGATTGAGAAGCTGATGCGTAGCACGGGATCGGTCATTCCTGAGGACATGATGGCGCGATATCGGGATTTGTTTACAGCGCCCGGCCATGTCGCAGGCATGCTCGGCATGATGGCCAATTGGAATCTTGCTCCACTGGTCAAAAACATGGCGGGCCTTCAGATGCCGCTCTATCTCTTCTGCGGTTCAAAAGACGCGGCGGTGCCGCCGGCCAGCGCGGTTGATTTGTGCCAACACGTGCCACAGGCCCGATTCATCAATCTGCCGGACTTGGGTCATTTGGCGCATGAAGAAAGCCCAGAGGCTGTCGCTGCTGCGCTGCTGGCTGTTCTCACGCAGGCTTCGAACTAATTCTATCCCACCTCGAGGTAAACGGGAGTAGTCTATGATTTGCCGTGCGTCATTTGGTACCCCGTTTGCGGAAGGGTCTGTGCAGGTCCTTGAGTTTCCATCCCTTCTGGATGATCTAGGCCTTGCGTCCATGCAAATTGAGGGTTTAATTGTCCAATGAACTTTACAACACGACCCTCAGATTTCGCCTCGGCCCGCGCCGATAACCGCCCACATGCCATCGTTATTGGTGCCGGCTTTGGGGGCTTAGCAGCTGCCATCCGTTTAGGGGCAAAAGGCTATCGCGTCAGCGTCTATGAAAAGCTCGATGGTCCCGGTGGCCGCGGCTATGTCTACCGTCAAGATGGCTTCACCTTTGATGCCGGTCCAACCATCATCACGGCGCCGTTCATCTTCGAGGAATTGTGGGACATTTGCGGCAAGACCCTGTCGGACCACGTGCAGTTGCGCAGCATCGACCCGTTTTACAAAATCCGCTTTGATGATGGGACGGTTTTTGAGGCGACCGCTGATCTTGATGCGATGCGCGCGCAGATTGCCCGCTTTGAGCCGGACGACCTTGCAGGTTTTGATCGCTATATGAAGGCCAGTGAGGCCATTTATGATGAGGCCTTCACCAAACTGGTCGACCAACCATTTCATGAGCTTTCGACCTTGTTCAAATCCGCGCCTGACTTGATCCGTCTGGGTGGATTCCGCACCGTTTTTGGCAAGGTCTCGGAATTCTTTAAAAATGAAAAACTACGGGTGGCGTTCAGCTTCCATCCGTTGTTAATCGGGGGAAATCCCTTTGCCACCACCTCCTATTATTGCCTGATCGCCCATCTCGAGCGCACCTATGGCGTCCATTACGCCCTTGGTG
>NZ_JBMLTR010000063.1:0-8411 GCF_049239865.1 Aquidulcibacter sp. | reverse complement strand
AAGCCTTGGCTAAGCACTCTTCCACCTTGGCCATATCAAGGTCCGCGTCGAAGAAGGAGACATTGTCGGCAATTGTTCCCGCCAGCAGACGATCATCTTGCAAGACCGCTCCGATGCGATGACGGAACGTGCGCACGCCAAAATTCTTGAGGCCCACCCCTTCGACTTTGACTTCGCCTTCTGTGGGGTCAAGCAGGCCCAAGAGCACCTTCATCAAGGTCGTTTTGCCACCGCCGGACGGCCCGATGATGGCGACAAACTGGCCGGGGTCGATGGAGAAGCTGGCGTCCTTGAACACCAAGGGCTCATGGGTTGCATAGCGGAAGGAGAGTTTGTCGGCCCCGATGCGACCTTCAAACAAGCGGCCTTCTTGAATGGGCTCATCCACCCCAACTTCTGGGTCCTCATGCACCACATCGGCGAGGCGTTCGAGATGAAGCTCCAACGTCTTCCATTGGAAGTAAAGGCCAATGAGGCCCGATAGCGCGCCAGAAAACTGGCCCGCATAGGATTGAAAAGCCATCAACATGCCAAGGCTCATGGTGCCATCAATCACTTGCTTGGCCCCCAGCCACCAGACGGCGACCCCTTGCAGGCCCGTGACAATGCCAAGCCCCGCCCCGCCCCACAGGCCAACGCGCTGCATGGTTACGCTGTTATTGACGCTGGCGGCGGTATCATTCTGCCATTGGCTGACGCGCTCGCGCTCTTTGCCAAACAGCTTAAACGTTCGCGCACCGCGCAAAGTCTCCATGAAGGTCGTAGAGGCAACCGCACCAAGACTAATCCCCTCATCGGTCTTGCGCCGCACCCATGGAAAGGTGACTGCTTGCACAATCAGCGGGATCAACATGGTGGCGATCACACAGCCAAACAGCAGTGGCGAATACAGCACCGCCATCGTGCCACCCACCACCAGCATGATGACATTCAAGGTCGCGCCAATGGGCACGCTGGTGAGGAATCCCTGTACCGGCCCAAGCGAGGAAAACCGGCTCATGATATCGCCAATATGGCGCTTCTCAAACCACGCCACGGGCAGGCGCAGGGCATGGCGCAATAGATTGCTCTGCATCTGAAACGAGAGTTGCGTGCCCAGATACATGCCGACAAAGCCTTGCAACAGGCCAATGCCGGTCTGGATCAATAGCAAGATCACCATGCCCATGCCGATGGTGGTCAGAAGATCCATATCGCCTTTGGAGATGGCGTCATCGACGATCAATTGGTTCAGCATCGGGCTGAACACGCCAATGACTTGCACAACAAGGGCCAGCAGGAAGAGCTGGATCACGGGCCCCTTCAGGCCTTTCAAAGTGCTCCACAAATCCGTAAGGCGAACCCGCTCAACATGCTTCTTCTTGGTAAACGCTGGCGTGGGCGTCAGCTCCAGCGCCACACCCGTAAAGGACCGGCCAATCTCTGCTGGGGCCACTTTGCGCACCCCACGTGCTGGGTCATGGATAATCGCCCAAACCCCACCCGGCCCATTCCATGCTTTCTTCAGAACCACATAATGGGCCAAGTTCCAATGCAGCACGCAAGGCGGCTTGAGGCTGACCAATTCATCGACTTCCAACCGCAAGGGTCTGCCGACCATGCCCAGCCCATCGGCCATATCCATGACGCTTTTGAGTGTGGTGCCTTTAAGGCTGGCGCTGAATTTTCGGCGAAGGTCGCTCAACGTATGGCGTTGGCCATAGGCAGCGGCGACCATGGCGAGGCACGCCAAACCACACTCAGCGGCCTCGGCCTGCAGGATCATGGGCAACTTGTCGGAGTGGAAAAGCCGCGTCAGCCACGTGCGGCTATCGTCGTGGATTAGTGGAGGAGAATTTAGGTGATTAGTGTCGTCGCTCAATTGATTGTCCAATGGTACGCAAGCCGAACTGAAAGCGCCTCACAAAATCGTGACCGCACCTTTACGGGCAGCAACTTGACATACCCCCCCCCCGCTCCGTCAACTTGTGCTACCCGTCAGGGAGTCTGGACACACTAAGTTGATCTGGACGGCGTAAGCTGAGTTTCAGGAGAGAGATTTATGCGGACATTAAGCGTTGAAGATCTGCAGTTTGTTAGTGGCGGGTTTGCCCCGCTTTCATCCCAACCGAAGCCAATTGAGACGATTATAGTGACCGCTAAGAAGGGGCTTGCATTCGGTGCAATTGGTCAAGGCGGCAGCCTTTCAACTGAAGATATTGTCAGATTGACAGATATGGAAAACCATCGGGCAGATCTTCCTGGGTGTGATGGTCCATCAAATGGTGCGATAGCAATAGGCGCGCTTACGGCTGCGGGAGCAGCGGCATGGCAGGCTTACCGATGGGCAGTTCATCCAGGATCCGCTTTTGTACCGCCTCCGCTTAAGTTGGCTCTTGCTGCAGGATGGGTAGCTGGCAACGCGGTTACGGGGGGGTTTATTGGTGCAGGCGCTTCATCGTGGTTAGAGTGTCAGGCAAACCAAGCCATTCCTCAATAGCACAAAACACAGGCATCAATCCTGAGTTCTCTGCAGAGCGTTTTGCTAAGACGCTCTGCAACCTTTTTCAAGTAAGCAGTTGAGGTAGTAGCTATGAAGTCTTGGGCTTTTTGTACTTTGATTTTCTTCATAGGGATGATGGGTTACTATCTTATAGCCGGACCAAATATCGAAATTTCAGCCGTGGCAGTTATTGCAATAGGCTCCGCTCTTTTTGGTACTGTTAACAGTTTGATGGCTTTCGTAGTGAGAAGCCTGCTTTCGCGGGTTCGCAAAAACTAGTTTCCATAGGGCTACTTGAAGCGAAAGGGTCCCGATATGACTTTTCGGAGCTTATCCTCAGTAAAAGATTTGGAAAAGTGTATTCAGGAATTTGGCACTCGCAAGGTTCCGTGGGTTTTGGGAGTCGGGATGCAAGACTGCCAATTATGCCATGCTATCAAGAGAAGAATATCAGCTTCGGAAGCACTCCAACGCAAGGATCCTAAAGTCAATTTCATTTGGTTCGATGTCAATACAATAGAAGAATATATCGAAAGTAAAATTTATGTGGATTGCTTTCCGACAATATTAGCCTTTGTGGGAAATAACTTAATCAAAGGCTGGGATGGGTTTACATTCGAAGAATGCAGTAAAGAATGCACGTCTATAGACGAAATACTTCTTTACACTCCCTCGCTTGCATAAAGAGGTACAGAATGAAATTAAACTTTCCAATAAAAAATGCCCTGGAAAAGCTGCAGATCGTTTCCAAGTCAAAATACGATCAACGAATAAAGACTTGTTCAAACTGTACTGAATTTGGAAAGGCAAATGGCTCAATAATGTGTGGCCATTGCGGCTGCGTTATGACCCTTAAGGCGAGGCTCTTAACTGCCAGGTGTCCACTCTGGACAGACTGGTAGAGCATGAGCCTACTATTCCGCCCCGCCGTCATTGAAGCCCAGCGCCGCCGTGTTTACGGCAGCGTGACTCTCCATCAGCCCACGCGGTTGGTGGCGTTTAGCGCGGTGGCGATTATCAGCGTCGCAATTGGCACGGCCTATCTGGCGCTTGGCCAACATGCACGCAAAGAGACCGTGGCGGGGTGGATTGCGCCAGAGGCGGGTTTGTCGGCCGTGTATGCGCCGCGTGGTGGGGTGGCCGATGCTGTCTTGGTGCGCCAAGGCGATATGGTGGCTGAAGGGCAACCCTTGATGCGGCTAGCTTTAGACGTGTCGGGGGCTGATGGCGCAATTGTGCCGCTGCAGCGAGCGCAAACCCGGGCGCGGCTGACCGAAATTGAGTTGCAGGCCGCCGCCAGCGCCCAGCGCTTTGCCGAGGAAAGCCGCAGGCTGGCTGAACGGGCTAGCGCCACGCTCGACCGCTTTGGGGCCGAAGACGCAAGGCTGATGGAGGCCGCACGCGGCAGTGCAAATCGCTTTACCCAAGATGATGCCCGCTTGGCTGATCGTGCGATTGCTGCGCGAGCAGACGCCAGCCGCCTTGAGGCGAGCCGCGACCTCGCGCAGGGGCAATTGGCGATTTCTGAACGCGCCGAAGGCCAAGCCCGCACCTTGGTGGCCAAAGGCTTTATGGCCAGCACCGAAGCAGATCGGCGTGCGCAGAGTACAATTGCTGCCCGCTCCCAAGTGGGTGAGCTGAACCGGCAGATCCAATCCCGCCTCGATGAGGCCAAGGATTATGACCGTCAGCGCCAATCCCTGCGCGCTAGCCATCAGGCCGAGATGGCCGACATCGCTCGCCAACGCGCCACTCTGTCCGCGTCCCGTTCAGGTGAAACCAAAGACCTCATGCGCCAGCGCCAAGCTCTGGCACCTGCACGCGCCTCTGAAGCCAGTCAGCTCCGTAGCGCCAAGACACAATTAGAGACCGGGCTGACAGAGCTTTCGGTGCAAGACGGTTATGTCGTGCGTGCCCCGGTTGCTGGCCGGGTAGCGAGCCTCAATATCCGCCCCGGCGAATCGGCGAACCCCAATGTGCCCTTGATCAATCTGGCACCCAAGGGCAGCCCGATGGAAGCGCAAATCTTGGTGCCCACGCGCGCGGCAGGCTTCATCACCGAAGGCCAGCGCGTGCGCCTGATGGTCGATGCCTTCCCGTTCCAGCAATTTGGGGCCATTCAAGGCGAAGTCCGCGAAATCGCCCGCTCAGCCCTACGCCCCGGCGAGATCGCGGCCCCTATCGAGTTCAAAGAACCCGTCTACCGGATCCGCGTGGCGCTGACTGGTCCGGGTATCCAAGCCTACGGCAAAGACCGCCCCCTTCAACCCGGCATGACGCTCAAGGCCGACGTCATCACCGACAAACGCACCTTCATGAGCTGGCTGCTCGATCCCTTGCTTGCTGCAAGGGCGCGCGCTGCTGCGGGGTGAGTTTTGGCTTCAAGTGGACGGTAGTTTCGTCTGCTTTCTTTGAAACGCGCGTCTAAAGGAGACCGTCCGCTTTCGGCCAAAAGTCGACATAGCGTGACCGTCAGCATTGAACCCGACCTATCGCCAATGGCGCAGCCCCTTTTTCTACTTAGACAGCCTTTGCCACAGGCTATGCCTTCGCAAAGGCTTGGGTCGAGTTTGGGCGCGCAAGATGGGGCTTCAAGAGGTGAAATCGGCTTCGCCGACGCGCCGGAGGCGCGCCTCTTGACTCCCCAGCTTGCGCAATAACAATTGTCGGGCGGCTTCAAGGCAAGCGGAGCGACGCATTGAACCGTTCCGAGTCATTTGGCTCATCATTGACGATCTCAGTAATTGCTTGACCAAGGTGCATTCCATTGATGGAATGCACCCTACCGCGCTACCGCGCGGAGCGCATTTCTATCACAAACACAATCGGTCCCAAGCCAAGCGCTGGTTGGAAGGTGCCCTACAAATCGGAGTAATCATGAAGATAGAGGGTGTTCATTGGCTTTCACAGTCTGCCGAAGAAGCCGAAGTTATTGTGACTGACGGAGTGTTCCATTGCATGGCCTATTCTCAGCCGTGTTCGGCTTCAGCCGGGGATGATGTTTTGGAGCCATTATATGTTTTTGGGATTCGTAAAGCTATCCTGATTGAAGGTAGAGAAGTAGGTTCCCGAAGAATTCAAGGTCCAGGGTTTGCGCAAAATTTAGTGGTTAAAGTAATGAGTTGTCGTCTGGGCCTTCTTTCTATCGGAGGCATCGAATTGGTCGCGGGAGATCCGCTGCCTGGGGGGCTTGAAGACGGCGACATTATCGAAATTGATTGTGCAAGAGTGGATTTGTGGTGAGTTCCGATCTCGGTGAAGCAGTGACAAAAAACATAGCACTCCTGTCCTAACAACTAGCATGATCAAAATCGCGCAGTTACCGGACTTGGATGATTTGATTGCTCCAAGTCTTTACTTAGCGGAAGATTACGCGGAGGTGTGTCAGGCTGTTTCTGGCGGCCACGATACAGGTGCCATAATCCCAATGCCATGTGATACCGCTTTGCCGTTCGCCAGATGGGCATGGTGACGAATAATGGCGGGTGGGAAGGTTCTTACGCCGCCTCGGTCGCCCGGCGCTTTTGCCAATGGCGCGACGGTGGGCAAGCAGGAAGAGCAATTCTCGTCCAATCTGGAAGTGATCAACAGCTATAGCCAAGGCTCAGCTTCTGGCAGCTATGTGGTGCGCGCGGGCGACAGCCTTTAAGCCAACTGACCCTGCTCCAAAACTTAAGCCAATTATCTGGAGAATCCGTTCACTATTGAACGTCCGCTTTCGCCGCCACCACCCCCAAAGCAGACCAACCGCAATCGGCCAATTGTCGCCATTCCTTGGACCCACTAACCGGCAAAACGAGGGCCATTCGAAGCCGCGTATTCACTCTGAAAAGCAGCGGGCTGTCTCAATCAAACAGAAAAAAGACTGTCCCAAAATCAGACAAACATCAGTGACGATTAAGTCCCCAAAGTATTGAGCCATCATCGATCAGAGTATTCATGGCACTATGGCCTCAAACCCACCCATTCCAATCAATTCCGCGCAATTCCTAGGAAATGCTGGGCATGCGATGGCCTTGAGGTGATTGCCTCGCAACCTCACGGCATAAATCCTGCAGCGACCACCTTCGCCAGCAAAATTCAGCTGACAGGGAAGGAAATAGACGAAAAGGATTGAATCCATGGATGATGGAGAGACCGAGACAAAACGGGATCGCTTGCTCAACCGTAAGGACGCAGCAGCCTATTTGACAGACTTGGGTTTGGAAATGGCCGCCCAGACACTCGCGCGGAAATTCCATGAAGGGTGCGGCCCGCTTTGCACCCATGTCGGTGACCGGGCGATGTATTGGCGACGCCACCTAGACGACTATTTCAACGAACACCTTTCAGCGCCCCGCAGATCCTCTAGTGAGCCGCGCGTCGCAGCCTACGCAGCCGAACAAGACAATCGAGCGCCAAGCCCCCTGCCCGCGTCACTGTCCAAACCTCGAGGTCCTCAATCAAAACTGCGCCGCCAAAGGCAATTAGCGCCCGCCTCAATGCCCTTGCCGTTCTAACAGCCCAAGCTTTAGCCTCAGCCCGCATCACGCCTCAGGAGTCATTTATGGGGCTCCAAGCGCTTATGGCCCATCCGCGAGCCTCCATAGCTAATTACTGCCCGAGTTATGGATGCAGCCGATTATGCCAGGCAACCGCGATTGTTTAGGGATCCCCTGACTTGCCGGCCATGTTGGCTTTGCTTGAAAATGAGGCGGGCTTGAAGATGGCGATCATTGAATGGCGACAGAGAAATGTAAGTCGTTTTTTGTGTTGAGGGGCAAGATAAAAGGACCCAAGTCGTTGGTTGGTTTATCTTATTGATTATATTTTGTTTTAGACAAGTTATCTTACCCCCCCATGACTTGCTTTAAGTCGTCCATTTTTGGGCAATGTAAGTCGTCGTTAGTCGTCGGTTTGGAGGCACGAGAGGGGCATTTTTTGGTGGCTTTATGGCCAACGCGGCGATGATTTCCTGATGGGCAAACTTGCTCTTGTTTTGGCAATAGTGGCCGAAAGTGGTTCGTCTGGTTTGGAGGGCGTGGATGTGGAAAGCGGACGCTTTGAGTTCATGCGCGCCAATGGCAGTTTTCGCTAAATCTAACTTGTTCCATTTTCTTGATGCGCGTTCTAAGAATTCAGAGAATTCAAGTATGCTTTTAACTGTCAAGTAGATGGATCGATGAACAAAATGATCACCCCAGCGCTCCTTACTGAAGAACGGATATTATGGGAAGGTAAGGCGTTCCGAGGGATCATATTCCGGCCAATCGATTTATTCTTGGTGCCGCTTAGCCTTGTTTTTGGTAGTCTATCGTTGGTCTGGATTGGGAGTGCAGAGGGCACAGCTGAAGACCTAATTCTGAAACTAGGTTGCCTACCGATTCTTGTTATGGGTTTGTATGGGGCGTTAGGGAGATTTGTGGTCGACGCCATCATACGAAGGAGAATCGCCTATTTCGTAACGAACAAGCGGGTCCTCATTGTCAAAAGCCATGACGGATCGACCACCGAATGGGTCGGGATTGACAGCCTTCCTTCACTAGAGCTCGATGAGCGTCCAGACGGCTCCGGCACGATCCGTTTTGGTAAATCAATTGGTTGGTGGACGGGTAACTTTACCCCGGAAAGCGGAAGGGTCTTGGACCAGCTAGAAAGTGACATGGACATGATCTGGCAACCAATGTCGGATCCAACACCACAGTTTATAAGGATTCCGAATGCCCGTTCGGTGTACGAATTGATCCAAAGTCTGATAAAGCAATAACCAACACCTCCTGTCCGTTTGACGAACACAAATTGGTGTGTCCAATGGCTCCTGTCAGGAGCGCCAAGTTTCCTCCCATTAGGCAACCCCTGGCCGATTGCGGTTGGTCTGGTCTGGGGCTGGCATGCTCGGTAAGCCGCCAAGGAAAGGCGAACATCCCTCCGAATAAGTGTTATAGGCGTA
>NZ_JBMLTR010000062.1:0-1321 GCF_049239865.1 Aquidulcibacter sp. | reverse complement strand
TGATCGGCCACGTCAACCACATCATCCGGCCGAAATTTAAGCTGCATTAGGGCGGGCGCGGTCGCTAAGGGAGCGCGCAAGATTGGGCGGGATCAGCCTTAAGGGAGCGCGCAACACGAGTTGCGCTTTTCCCCGCGTAGACATGCGCAACTCGTGTTGCGCGATCCTTTCGATTTGCGATTCGTGATGGAACGCAGCGGATCGTAGGACGCATTCCGTAAGGAATGCACCATTTTCCTTCGCTGCAGTCTTGGGTTTGATTGTTTCCACTTAGACAGCCTTTGCCACAGGCTCTGCCTTAGCAAAGGCCGTGTTCGAGTTTGGGCGCGCAAGATGGGGCGTCAAGAGGCGCGCTTCGCGCGTCGGCGGAGCCGATTTCACCTCTTGACTCCCCAGCTTGCGCAATAAGAATTGTCGGATGGCTTCAAGGCAAGCGAAGCGACGCATTGAACCGTTCCGAGTCATTTGGCTGACATCTGTCTTAAATAATGTCAGCGTTTGCTTGATCATGGTGCATTCCATGGATGGAATGCACCCTAAGGCGCCGAGCGCTTTGCTGACTTGGTGATGGCATATACGGCGCTCGGGCCTGCGGACTCATCTATTTGTGGGCGAGCTTCCCAGTTGGCAAGTGTCGCCTCATATGAGAGGCCCGCTTTCTCCAAGACCCTAACAGACGCCATGTTGTCGGGGTGGCAAGTCGCCCATACCCGAAAAATCTGAGGCTGAGCGATAGCCCAATTTACAACTGCTGATGCGGCTTCCGTGCCGAATCCTTGGCCCCAAGCCGTCTCAGAAAAAATGTAGCCAAAGTCCGCCTTGGGTGGCGAAACACGCAGCTCGATGCACCCCAATAAATTCCCGGTCGATTTTGCGACAACGGCCCAAGGGAAGGCCGTACCTGCCTGCCAGCAAACAACGCATCGCGCGGCAAACGCTTCTGTCGCCGAGAAGCTTTCGTGCCGCCGAAAGTTCATGTAATGGGTGGCAAGTGGACTCGCGGCCCAGGCTTCGAATACAGCCAGAGCGTCATTTTCTTGTATAGGACGCAACCGAAGTCGGTTCGTCTCGAAGTGCTCAGGCGGACGGATCATACACTAAGGTTATCAGACGACCAGAAGCAGAACAACCTAAAATCAGCTAAGGAGCATGAGGGGCGGTTAGCGCTCAAGACCTCAAAACGCCCACTTTCGCCCCCGCGCACTCCCAAAACCAGCCCTTCCGCTTTCGACCAATAGTCCCTCACCCCTCCCGCTGGCTTAACAGAAACGCGCGCACCTTTGGATTTTCCGTCAGACCGATCGCGCGCTCCATCGCTGCC
>NZ_JBMLTR010000061.1:0-41252 GCF_049239865.1 Aquidulcibacter sp. | reverse complement strand
CGAAGTGGCTGGCATGGACGTCGTCGACCTCGGCACCGAATAAGGTCGCTGAACCGCTCTTATCTAGAAAGGCCCCGGAGCAATCCGGGGCCTTTTTTTGGCTGGGGAACTCTCACTACCAAAGCTCCCCTCTCCCATAAGAAGAGGGGCATGCCCATGTGGATCCTTTCTGATGCAATCTCCGTTTCGCCAAAGCGCTTCCGCGCTCCAAAGCCTTCTGCGATATCGGTCGGCCACATCCAAGGTCCCACACCCCCTCACACAAAAGTGAGAAAGGCTTAATGCCTTATGGTTAAGCATAGTGCCGAACAGAGCGAAGGGTGTGACCATGAAGCGTGTGTTGGCAGGTGTTGGAATTGTAGCCTTGGTGGCCATTATCGGCATTGGCACGGCTAAAGCCTTAATGAGCGGTGAAGCGCCCCATGCGGCGGCTGAAGCCAAGCATGATGCCGCCGATGCCCACGCAGCGCCCGCAGCCCACGAAACGGCAGAAGCCCACGCGGCCCCCGAGGGGGAGAAAACGTCCATTCTGTCGCAATTGATTCCTGGCAAAGATGGTGCCCATTGGGATTATGAGGGCACGAATGGTCCTGAGAATTGGGGCAAGATGGCTGAGGCCAATAAGGCTTGCGCTTCTGGCCAAGAACAATCCCCCATCGATCTCACCGGCGGGGTTGATGCGGAGGTTTCCAACATCGCCCTGCATTGGAAGCCCGCTGAATGGAACGTGCTCAATAACGGCCATACCATCCAAGTTGAAGGCAAGGACGGCGGCTATGCGACCATTGATGGCGAGCGCTTTGACCTCATTCAATTCCACTTCCATACCCCGTCTGAGCACACGATTGACGGGCGCAATTATCCGATGGAAGTCCATTTCGTGCATAAGAATGCCGAAGGCCGGCTAGCGGTTATTGGTGTCTTGATGATGCCCGGTGGCGAGAATCCTTTGTTCTCTACCATTATGGAAAAGGCCCCTAAGGAAGAAGGCACGGCCAGCGTCGGCATGATTGAGCAACGCGGCATGATCGCCCCTATTGATGGCGTTTATCGTTATCAAGGCTCACTGACCACACCTCCTTGTTCTGAAACGGTTTTATGGACTGTTCTGTCGACACCAATCTTGGTCTCGCAAAAGGATGTGGAAGCCTTCCAAGCGCTTTTCCCGATGAATGCAAGACCGATCCAGCCAGTCAATCGCCGCTACGTGCTGCGGGATTAAGGTAAGAGCCGCTTAGCCGCCGCACGGGGAACAGGCATTTTCACGCTTGGCCGATTTTTGTGGAACCAATGTTTCACCAAACCCCGTCTAAACACTGCTTACCGCTATCCCCAACCTTCCCAAACTCACAAAAGAGTATACCATTCGCTTCTAAAGGCTATGACTAGGTCTATGCCGCAGAGAGGATTGGTTGAGATGACGCAGAAGACAGGTGCTTTCACCCGCGTGGCAGGCTTGCTGGCTTTGGCGATCAGTATACTAACCAGCCTTGTCCCCACCGTGACCGCTGCCCAAACAACCCCCAATCCCGGCTATCTAGTTGTTGTCGGCAAGACCACAGATCGCGCCAAGATCGCAAGCTATGCCGCAGAATTGCCAGCGATATATGCAAGTCTTGATGGCTATTATCTCGCCATTGGGGCACCGGGGCGGGGTGTCACTTGGCTAGAGGGACCTTGGACAGATCGCTCGTTGATCTTTGCCAAATTTCCGACGCGCGCCGGTGCCGATGCCTTCTGGTGGGGCGACGCCTATCGGGCTGCCATTCGTAAGCGCGACAATGCCGGCGTGTTCAGCGTGGTGGCGATTGAAGGTGCAGGCCCTACGCCGTTTGAAGGGGCAGGGTCAGGCTTTTTGATCGTGATGACGGGGAGTACCGGAAAAGGGCCTGCCGACCAAGATGCATCTGCGCGCGCGGCAGCGAGCCTGATCGACGGGGTCAAAAGCTCTGGCGGGCAATTGGTCAATACACCCAGCATTGGGCAATTTACGCCGATGGAAGGTGATACTGTTTTTGACCGTTTCGTAGTCGCAGCTTGGCCCAGCCTTGCTGCGCGCGACGCCTATCTGGCAAGTGGCGATGCCGCAGAAGCCAAACACCTGCGCGCTATGGCCGGGATAAGTGCCGTGGCGGCGGTAAATGGCGTTCCACGCAACCAAGCCCCCACCGCGGTAAACCCAAATCCGACTGGCGTCGCGCCCAAATAAAGCGAATCATTTGGGGTAAAATAAGGTCGTATTCAGGCGTTTTTGGCAGCAATTTTTGGGTTCTTTTCGTCACCCAATTATCCACGGGAAGGGGGTAAAACGAGCTGAAAAGCGCGCTGACAACCCCCCTATGCGGAATTGCAACGCTGGCGTAAGCGCCTAAAACCCTTAACTTAATTTGTCTGTTTTTCCCCAATTTAGCGAAAGTTACAGGTTGCGACTGCGTTGCTGCGTTTGCGAAATGGGGTTCGGCGGGCTAAAAGGCACTCATGAAGTCGGGACAGACCGGCCTCTCTAGGACCTTCGTGCGTGATGCAGCGACCGTCCTAGGGACTGTGTGTTTGATCGTATGCCTCAGCACGATCGCTCATGCAGAACCTGTGGTGGAAGATGCCCAGGTTGATGCCGACATAACCACGACCCAATCCCAGGGTACTCCGCAATCGAAGCGCAACACGGCCGAGCTCGACCGTGCGCGTCAGATACGGTGTCTGGCTGAGGCAGTGTATTATGAAGCGAAGGGTGAGCCCCGTCGCGGCCAAGAAGCAGTAGCTGAAGTGGTTGCAACGCGGGTGGCTTCAAAGGCATATCCAAAGAGTTTCTGTGGCGTTGTTTACCAACGTTCAGGACGGAGTTGCCAATTTTCTTGGGCATGCAGCGCTAGGCGTGCCCCAAGCGGTCTACAATGGCAACGCGCCAATGAGATCGCAGAACGTGTCGTTGATGGGTGGAGACCCGGTGTAGCACCCGGTGCGACCCACTTTCACGCGACATTTGTTGACCCCAGCTGGGCGCGCGTCTATCGCCGCGTTACAAGCATCGGGGGCCATGTCTTCTACCGCCAGATCGTGCGGTAAAATCAAACGAAGTCCATTTTGACTTCCAACCTATCAGATGCCCTCGCTGTCTCCGGCGAGGGCATTTTGCTTTTCGATTAGCTGTTCAGGACGGTCTTGCGCATTTGCTTGGCGAGATATTTGGGCAAAAAGCGGCTGAAGAAATGCGCGCGGTCTGCCGCTTTGCCGACTTTGACGATGACATCTTCCCCATGTACCGCATCCCAAGTGCGCGCAGCGGCCATTTCGACTGGGTAAATTTCAATGCCATTCATGGCAGGCCGCTCTTTCGAGTTTGACCCTGCCTTTTCAACCATATCGAGGATGGGGGTGTCGACAAACCAAGGGCACAGGGCAATGACGCGAATATTCTTGCGCGAGAATTCAACGTCTAAGGCCTCACTCAAGCCGCGCACGGCAAACTTGGTCGCCGAATAGACGGCAAGGCGAGGGGAGCCAACGAGTCCAGCTGTGGAAGCGGTATTAATGACGCGGGCACCGGGCGTGGTTTCCAGAAGCGGCAGGGCGGCATAGATTCCGTTCATCACTCCTTTGAGATTCACATCCACCACCAGGTCGGCGTCATCGTGTGCCACATCTTCATACCAGCCGTGCTTGCCGATCCCGGCATTGTTGAACAACACATGCATTCGCCCGCCCGTCGCATCGCCAAACTGGCTTACAGCATTGCTCCACCCATGGCGGTCGCGCACGTCAAAGACGCCCGTGCAGTACGAATCAACTGGCATATCTGCCGCGGTTTCCGCAATGCCCGCGGCATTGACGTCATAAAGCCCGCAATACCAGCCGCGTTGCGCAAAATGATGGGCGGTGGCCCGGCCAATGCCTGATCCGGCTCCGGTTATAAAAATCGTTTTCCGGCCGCGTGCTTCACTCATTTTCATTCCCCGCTAGATGGTCTGGTGCGTCAATGGGCGGCGCAACTCGATAGGACCTGCAGAAACCCTACCGAACGGCACAAATGCACTGCGGTCAAGTATGCTGGAATGCGATTGGCGCGCTATATGATGGCGCTAGACAGGAGAGACGTCATGGAAGACCGCGATACGTGGATCAAGCAATTGCGCTATCGCGCTTGGCGGCGCGGCTTTCGCGAGCATGATTTCTTGATGGGCACATTTGCCGACCAGCATTTGGCAAACTGCAGTTCAGAAGATCTCGATCTTTTTGAAGCGCTTCTCGATCAAGCCGATTGGGATGTCTATTATTGGATCGTCGGCCAAGTGCCGGTTCCAGAGAAATTTCAGGGTCCTGTGATGGAAAAATTGCAAGCGATGAGCTTCACGGTTGAAACCATTCGTCGGACAAGTTGACGGGCGAGAGGGCTTCGCGCCCTTACGAATGACACAAACTTCTGTATAGTCGAGCTATGATAGCTGATCTTGACCATTATCCAAGTGTTTGGGCCCGGCGGGCGGACTTAATCGTCCATCTCGCGGGATTGACCTTGGCCTTGTTTGGCGGTGGTTTGGCTTTAGGTCTTGCCGTCAGCAACGGGATGCTGGGCAAAGTCGCGGCGGTTTCCATCTATGCCTTGGGCTTGATCGCCATGCTGGCTTTCTCCCTGGCCTATAATTTTGCCAAACCCAGCTGGCAGCCGTTTTTACGCCGCTTAGACCATGCGGGCATCTTTTTGATGATTGCCGCCAGCTATACGCCTTTCACCACGCAAGCTCTAACTGGGGCTTGGTCCATCGGCATGACGACGGCTGTCTGGGCTTTGGCTGCCCTTGGCATAGCGGGCAAGATGTTTTTGCCCGGCCTTGGCAAAGCCATTTGGGTTGTCCTCTATCTGGCTCTCGGCTGGATGGTCGTCATTGCCATTAAGCCGATGATTGAAGAAGTTCCTGCTGTGGCCATGTGGCTGTTGGCGGCTGGTGGTGTTGTCTATTCGGTTGGTACGATCTTCTACGCGGCAAAGGGTCTTAAGTTCCGCCGCGCGATATGGCACGGCCATGTTGTGGCCGCAGCGGGCCTGCATTATGCGGCGATCTTGGTAGGGGTCGTGCTTGTCGGGGCCAATTAAACTGCCCGTTTAGCGCAGACGAGACGTCCCTCCCTGCAAAAATGTTTCCGACAGGTAAAAACATTTTTGATCTCCCCTTGAAACCCGTTTCTCCCCTGCATTTAGATGGCCGCGCTCATAGAGAGCCCTGATGCACAGGTTGATTGGAGAAACGACATGAAAATGATCACGCGTTTGGCTGCGGGGGCAGCTTTGGCCATGGCTATGACTATGGGTGCAGCGGCACCCGCCATGGCGCAAGAGTCGAGCTATAAGCCGGGCTCCGTTTTTGAACTTAGCTATATCAAGGTGATGCCCGGCGAATTTGAAAATTATATGGACTATCTTTCGGACCGCTGGAAAAAATCCAATGAATTTTTGAAGAAAGAGGGCGTCGTTCTCAGTTATCGTGTTTTGGCAATCAACAATGCCCGCGAGGGTGAACCAAGTTTGGTTTTGCTAATTGAATACAAGGACTATGCAACCAACGCGCAAAAAGACGCAGTCGGCAAGAAACTGAACGAGTTTATGGCCCAGACCGATCGAAGCTCTCAGGCCGCTTCTGCCGCGCGCCGCAAAATGCGGGAGCAAAGGGGCTCGATGGAGCTACAAGAGCTCATTTTGAAATAATTCTGGCAAAATCTCTGGAACAAAGGGCTGTGGACGGACCGCGTCCGCAGCCCGATTTGTTTGGTCCGCCCGCTTGACGCCCTCTGCCAAGCGCCGCACAAGTTTCGCCCATAACAGGGAGAGAACACCATGGCGAAAATCGGCTATCTCAGCATCGGAACCAATGATTTTGATAAAGCGACAGGCTTTTACACCACGCTTCTGGGCGAAATTGGTGGCAAGCCTTTGATGCCAACCTCTGCTGGCTTGATCTACCGTTTGCCCGAAGGGGCGATGTTGATGGTCACCAAGCCCCATGACGGTGCAGCAGCCACTTTTGGCAATGGCACGATGATCGCCATCCAAGTGGATCAGAAAGAGCAAGTCGCAGCCATGCACGCCAAAGCGCTGGAATTGGGTGGTTCGTGCGAAGGCCAGCCAGGCCCGCGCGGCGCTTTTGGCGATTTTGCCTATTTCCGCGATTTGGATGGCAACAAACTGGCGGTCTATTACTCCACCCAAATGTAGAGACTGAATCGGCGGCTACTGAAGTCCTGCCCTCGCCAAGGGGGCAGGGCGTCGCTATATCGCGTGACCATCCTCCGCAAAGCACAGCGACCCATGCCGATCTCTCTTGTCGAAACCCTCGCCAACGCCGTTGGCCCGTTGCGCGTGTCAGGTGCCGTTGAAGGCTATGACGCAGGGCTGATCGCGCGTGCCGCTTTGCTGCGGGGCGGGGTGACGTTGCATGTGGCGCGCGATGATGCCCAAGCGTCGAGCTTTCTGGCGGCGGTTCGCTTTTATGCGCCTAGCCTGTCTGTTCTGCGGCTGCCGGCTTGGGATTGTTTGCCCTATGACCGGGTAGGCCCAGCGCCTGAAATCAGCGCGACGCGGCTATCGACTCTCACCCAATTGATCCGGCGAAAAGAGGGCGATGCGCCGGTACTGGTATTGACGACGGGCGCCTCCCTTCTCCAACGCGTCGCGCCTCGCGACAGGTTGCGCGCGGCATCTTTCTCCGCCCGGCCTGGCCAGATCCTCGATGTCAGCGTCATTCAGGCCTATTTCGCCGCCAATGGCTATGTACGGACAGCGACCGTGCGGGAGCGCGGTGACTTTGCCATTCGCGGCGGGGTGATTGATCTATTCCCGCCAGAATTGCCAGAGCCTGTGCGCCTCGATCTGTTTGGCGATACGCTGGAAAGCATCCGCAGCTTTGACCCCGAGACCCAGCGCTCAACCCATCAATTGCAAGGCGTGGTGTTAGCGCCCGTCTCAGAAGCTATTTTAGACGATGTCGCGGCCAGCCGTTTCCGTCTGGGCTATTTGGAATTATTTGGTGCCGCCCAAGGCGACCCGCTCTATGAAGCGGTCACCAAGCGCATGCGCCGCAATGGGATGGAACATTGGTTGCCGCTGTTCCATGAGCATATGGAGACGGTGTTTGACTATGTGGGTAATCACGCCCTGATTAGTCTTGATCCCCATGCCATGGATGCCGCGACCGAACGTGCGGCCCAAGTGACGGATTATTACGAGGCGCGCCGCATCCCGCCGCCCAAAGGCTCTGCTCCTTATAACCCGCTACCACCTGAACGGCTCTATGCCACGGTGGGTGAACTAGAAGGCTTGCTCGCCAGCCGCGATGTGCGTCGTCTCAGCGCCTATCAAGAGGCCGAAGGCGGTCAAGCGCTGATCGAGAGCGGTGCTAAGGCAGGTCGCAACTTTGCTGCCGAACGCGCCACCGAAGGCGTCAATGTTTGGGATGCTGCCCGCAAGCATGTCGAAGCTTTGGCGGCCCAAGGTGTGAAGCCAATCTTGGCTGCTTGGACGGATGGCTCGGCAGAGCGTTTGGGCCATGTCTTGCAAGAGCATGGCATGGCGGCCCTGTTCCCGCTGCCCAATGCGGATGCCATTGCCTTGATGCCCAAGGGCGCGATTGGTCTTGCGGTTCTGCCGTTAGAGCGCGGCTTTGTCGCTGAAGACTATGCCATTCTGTCGGAACAAGACATTCTGGGTGAGCGCTTGGGCCGTGCGCGCAAGCGCCGCAAGGCTGCCAGTATCATTCTGGAGGCGGGCAGCCTGTCGGCGGGTGACCTTGTGGTGCACATTGATCACGGCATTGGTCGCTATGAGGGCCTGCGCACGTTGGACGTGCAGGGCGCACCCCATGATTGCCTTGAGCTGATCTATGCTGGTGGCGACAAGCTGTTCCTGCCCGTTGAGAATATCGAGCTCGTCTCGCGCTATGGCTCTGAAGATGCGACCGCCCTGTTGGACAAATTGGGCGGTGTGGCGTGGCAGGGCCGCAAGGCCAAAGCCAAGCAGCGCCTGAAGGATATGGCCGAAGCGCTGATCAAGATCGCCGCAGCGCGCGCGGCCAAAGTGTCAGAGCCGATTGTGGCAGGCTCTGGCGATTATGACGAATTCTGCGCCCGCTTCCCGTGGGATGAGACCGACGACCAATTGTCGGCCATTGAAGACATCTTCAATGATCTGGCGGCTGGCCATCCGATGGACCGGCTGATCTGTGGCGACGTGGGCTTTGGTAAAACCGAAGTGGCCCTGCGCGCGGCCTTTGTTGTCGCCATGACCGGCCGGCAAGTGGCGGTCGTGTGCCCCACGACACTCTTGTCGCGCCAGCACTTTAAGACCTTTAGCGAGCGCTTCCGCGGCTGGCCGATCCGGGTGCGCCAATTGTCGCGCATGGTGGGGTCTAAGGAAACGGCAGAGACCAAGCGCGACCTCGCCGATGGCAAGATCGATATTGTGGTCGGCACCCATGCCATCTTTGCCAAGGACCTGACGATCCGCGATCTGGGTCTGGTGATCGTCGATGAAGAGCAGCATTTCGGCGTGAAGCACAAAGAGCGCCTGAAAGAATTGCGCACCGACACCCATGTGCTGACCCTGTCGGCAACGCCCATCCCGCGCACCTTGCAATTGTCGCTGGCCGGTATTCGCGAGATGTCGATCATTGCTACTCCACCGGTCGACCGCTTGGCCGTGCGCACCTATGTGACGCCTTGGGACCCGATCACGATCCGTGAAGCCCTGCTGCGTGAGAAATATCGCGGTGGCCAAGCCTTCTTTGTCGCCCCGCGGGTGGAGCATTTGGAGGATATTGAGCGCTTCATGAAGGAAATGGTGCCCGAAATGACCTATGCGGTGGCGCATGGTCAGATGAGCCCAACCCAGATGGAGCCGATTGTGACGGCCTTCTATGAAGGCGTCTATGATGTGCTGATCTCGACCACGATTGTGGAAAGTGGCTTGGACATTCCCCGCGCCAATACGCTGATTACTTGGCGCGCCGATATGTTTGGCTTGGCACAAATGTATCAATTGCGGGGCCGGGTTGGCCGCTCCAAGACCCGCGCCTATGCCTATCTGACGGTGCCTGCTGAAAAGCCCATTACGCCAAGTGCCGAAAAGCGCCTGAAGATCCTACAATCGCTCGACAGTCTTGGCGCTGGGTTCCAATTGGCCAGCCATGATCTCGATATGCGTGGTGGCGGCAACCTCTTGGGCGAAGAGCAATCGGGCAATATTCGCGAGGTCGGTGTCGAACTCTATCAGCAAATGCTGGAAGAGGCGGTCGCCAGCCTGCAGGATGGCGGCGAAGTCGTCTCGGCGCGGTCTTGGTCGCCTGCGATCAATCTGGGGGTCGCGGTTTTGATCCCAGAAGACTATGTGGCAGACCTCAATGTGCGCCTGTCGCTCTATCGCCGCTTGAGCGAGCTGGAGAGCGATGCCGACCGCGACAGCTATGCCGCAGAACTGGCCGACCGCTTTGGCCCCTTGCCAGAAGAAGCGCGGCAATTGATCCAGATTGCGGGCGTCAAAGCACTGTGCCGCAAAGCCCATATCGCCAAGCTGGATGCCGGGCCAAAAGGGGCTGTGCTGACTTTCCGCCCAGAATCTGCGCCCGACCCGATGAAGCTGGTGGCAGCCGTGCAAAAGCAGCCTGCGCTGTTCCGCTTGCGGCCAGACGGCAAGATGGTGGTCAATGGCGATTGGTCTACCCCCGAACAACGCCTCAAAGGTGCCCGCCGCGCCGCTGCCTTCTTGGCTGCAGAAATGGGGTGAGGGGCGAGGGCTTGACGGCGGCTCTTGCAAGAGATCACATTCAAGTCTTCTAAGTTTTCAGTTGTTCGGATTTTTATGAAGTTATTGGGTGCCCTAGCGGTTTTGATCCTTGTCTCTGGCTGTCAAGCGATTGGACAAGCAGATACCTGTCCATTGCCACGCGAAGATACCGAACGCCTCCTCGCGCTCAATTTCGAACAATTCGACCAAGACCTCAAAGGCGGGTGGCGTGCTGTTGGCGATCGGCACGGCTGCGAGGCGCGCGGCGCGCGGTTGATTGAGGCCTACATTAAGAAGCATCAGAAAAACATTCCAGCCAGACGCGTGGCGACGCTTAATTGGCACCTCGGGCAGATGTGGGCTTCTGCGGGTAACTCGCGCAAAGCCATCGCCGCCTTCAAGGCGACAAAGCCTGAAGGCGATGACGCTCAAAACTTTTATGCCGATGCTACGATTGCTTACCTTCAGCGCGATAGAAAAGCCTTTGATCATGCGCGGGCGGGTTTGGCAGCTCTGCCGCCGCCAAGGAATTGGGACAAGGCGGTCGCCGACTACGAAAAGCGCTTCAACATGCCTGGGCCGGTGTGGCCGATCAATCTGGATGTGGTGGATCGCCTAGGCGCGTGCTTTGATGAACCTTACTGGCTGGCTTATTCAGGTGCTTGCCTGAACGCAGTTACCCCAACCACACCCCCAACTGCCGTCAAGCCTTGAGTTTTGAGGGCATTGCTCCTACATGACCGCCATCACGCACGCGGGCTCGCGGCGCGCGAACCCTTTTTTATTCCTTTGGGGATGGGCAGGGGTCGTTCGTCCATCCGGCGCGGTTCTCACTCCGAGGCCGCTCCTGCTCGCGGAGGCTAGCCGGAAAAAGGATTGAAATACCATGGCAGTGCCAGAATTTACTATGCGCCAATTGCTCGAAGTGGGCGCACACTTTGGTCACCAGACCCACCGTTGGAACCCAAAGATGAAGCGTTTCATCTTTGGCGAGCGCGCCAACATCCACATTATCGACCTCAGCCAAACTGTGCCTTTGTTGCATCAGGCTTTGCTGCGCGTCCGTGACGTAACCGCAAAGGGCGGCCGCGTCTTGTTCGTTGGCACCAAGCGTCAAGCATCCGACCCTGTGGCCGCTGCTGCAAAGCGCTGCGCCCAATATTATGTCAACAGCCGTTGGCTGGGTGGCACGCTGACCAATTGGCAGACGATTTCAAAGTCGATTGCCCGCATGCGCGAAGTTGAAGCCATTGTGCAAGGCGACGCACCTGCAGGTTTGACCAAGAAAGAAATCCTGAACCTGACCCGCGAATATGAAAAGCTTGAGCGTTCGCTCGGCGGGATTCGCGACATGGGCGGTATTCCTGACTTGATGTTCGTAATCGACACCAACAAGGAAGCAATCGCGATCAAAGAAGCCAAGAAATTGGGTATCCCAGTTGCGGCGATGATCGACAGCAATTGCGATCCCGATGAAGTCGATTTCCCAATCCCAGGTAACGACGACGCTGCGCGTTCCATCCAATTGTTCTGCGACCTGATTGCAGATGCAGCTTTGGATGGCTTGGCCGAAGGTCAATCGTCTTCGGGCGTTGATTTGGGTGCCATGGAAAACCCAGTTGAGCCTGTTTTGGCTCAGATCACCGAAGAAGCTGTCGCAGAATCGGTTGATGGCGACGTCGAAGCTCCTGCTGAAGCTTAAAATTTCCCGCCTTGGTTTGTGCTGACACAGGCCAAGGCGGACCCCACAAACACTCTACCCTGGAGGCGATTATGGCCGAGATTACGGCTGCCCTCGTTAAGGATCTTCGCGAGAAGACCGGCGTCGGCATGATGGACTGCAAAAAAGCGCTGACCGAAAACAATGGTGACATCGAAGCATCGATTGACTGGTTGCGTGCAAAAGGCCTTTCGAAGGCTGCGAAAAAAGCTGACCGTGCGGCGGCTGAAGGCTTGGTTGGCGTTTACGTCGCGGGCAACACCGGTGTGTTGGTCGAGCTGAACGCTGAAACCGACTTCGTGTCGCGCAACGAGCAGTTCCAAGCAGCCGTCAGCGGCATCACCAAGCTGGCCCATGGCTTTGACGGCTTGGAAGCATTGGGTGCAGCACCTTCGCCAGCCGGTGAAGGCACTGTCAACGACTATGTGACCAATCTGATCGCCACCATCGGCGAAAACATGACCTTGCGCCGCATGGCCAAGGTTTCGGTCAACCAAGGCGTTGTGGCTTCTTATATCCACACCGCAACCGGTGAAGGCTTGGGCCGCATCGGCGTGTTGGTTGGCGTTGAAACCGGTGGTGACGCCACTGTTGCCAATGACATCGGCCGCAAGGTTGCGATGCACATTGCTGCGACCGCGCCTCTGTCGCTGAAGACCGACGATCTCGACCCAGCCGTGGTTGAGCGCGAGCGTCAAGTTCTGACCGAGCAAGCCCGCGAAAGCGGTAAGTCGGATGACGTGATTGCCCGCATGATCGAAGGCCGGATCCGCAAGTTCTATGAAGAAGTGGTGCTCTTGCAGCAGCCATTCGTCATGAACCCAGATCAAACCGTCTCGGCTTTCGTTGCTGAAACGGCAAAGGCTGCTGGCATCAGCGCAGAAGTCACTGGCTTTGCGATGTTCAAGCTGGGCGATGGCGTTGAGAAAAAAGAAGATGATTTCGCCGCAGAAGTGGCCGCATTGAGCGGCACTTAAGCTAAGAATTCGTCGTCTTTTGGCCGCGATTGCCGAATAGACGGAAAATAGCAAAGTGTAAGATGACACTTTGCTGACAAGAAACAGGGCGGCGTGCTTGGCGTGCCGCCCTTGGTCTGTCAGAAGACCTGCCTGCATGCTTTCGGGCGAGTCATGTTAAGGCCTGTCGAAAGCTGGGAGACGCAGCCAAATGAATGAAGTAGCCAAGCCAAAAGACCAGAAACCGCGCCGGATCTTGCTCAAGATTTCGGGCGAGGCGCTGATGGGCGACGGTCAGTTTGGGATTGATCAAGAAACCTGTCTTGGATTTGCGCGCGACGTAAAGGCGGCCCGCGATTCTGGCATTGAATTATGCTTGGTCATTGGTGGCGGCAACATCTTCCGCGGTATTTCAGGTGCCGCCAAAGGGATGGAACGTGCCACGGCAGACTATATGGGCATGTTGGCCACCATCATGAATGCACTGGCGCTGCAAGGGGCCTTGGAGAGCATTGGGGTTCACACCCGGGTGCAGTCTGCCATTCCCATGCAAACCGTCTGTGAGCCTTATATTCGTCGTCGTGCGATGCGCCACATGGAAAAAGGCCGCATTGTGATTTTCGCTGCCGGTGTTGGCAGTCCGTTTTTCACCACGGATTCGGGTGCGGCTTTGCGCGCCGCTGAAATGGGCTGTGACGCTTTGCTGAAGGGCACAGGTGTTGACGGCGTCTATACTGCGGACCCCAAGACCGATCCAACTGCCACCCGCTATGACAAGCTGTCCTATACAGACGTCTTGGCAAAGAACCTCAAAGTGATGGATGCGTCTGCCGTTTCTATGATGCGCGACAGCAACATCCCGATTATCGTTTTCAACATTCGTCAACCCGGGCGCTTGGCCGAGGTGCTTGCGGGCACCGGAGTCTGCACCGTCATAACGGACAACTGAACCATGCCGACCTTTGATATCCAAGACACTAAACGCCGAATGGAAGGCGCAATCACAGCCTTGAAGGGCGATTTTCAAGGCTTGCGAACCGGACGGGCCAACGTCAATCTGTTGGAGCCCGTCATGGTGGAATCCTATGGTGCTATGGTGCCCCTGAACCAAGTCGGGGCCATTTCCTCGCCCGAGCCGCGCTTGTTGACGGTGACTGTTTGGGAAAAGTCCATGGTGAATGTGGTCGACAAGGCCATCCGCAATGCCGGCATTGGCCTCAATCCTGTGATTGACGGCATGACCCTGCGCGTGCCCATTCCGCCTTTGAATGAAGAGCGCCGCCGCGAACTGGTGAAATTGTCGGGCAAATATGCCGAAGCTGCCCGCGTTGCCATCCGCAATGTGCGCCGCGACGCGATGGAGCAATTGAAGAAGTCTGAGAAAGACGGCGACATCAGCGAAGATCAGTTGAAGAAGCTCTCCACCCAAGTCCAAGAAGCCACCGACTCCTTCGTCAAGCAGGTCGACCAGACCGTGAAGACGAAGGAAGACGAGATCATGCAAGTCTAGGATGGCAGGGGCGCTCGCCGACTGGGCCGCAAAGGCCGCACATCAGCTTTCGCCTCGAGGCGGTGAAAGTGAAGGCGCGCGTCCGCGCCATATTGCCATCATCATGGATGGCAATGGGCGTTGGGCGACCGCACGGGGCATGCCGCGCGCCTTTGGACATTCGGCTGGCGTGCAAGCGCTGCGCAATACAGTCGAGGCTGCAGGCGACCTCGGCCTTGAAGTTCTGACTGTCTATGCGTTCTCAACCGAGAATTGGCGCAGGCCGCCCGATGAAATTGAAGCTTTGTTTGGCCTATTGCGCGGATTTATTCGCTCTGATTTAGCGCGGCTTGATCGGGCAGGGGTCCGTATCCGCGTTCTGGGAGAGCGCGAGGGTGTACCAGCCGACATTCTGACCTTGATGGATCAGGCTGAAAAGCAAACGGCAGACAATACGATCATGACTTTGGTCATCGCCTTTAACTATGGCGGCCAAGCAGAAATCGCCCGTGCAACTCAAGAGATTGCGCGCCAAGCAGCTGCAGGCCTGCTTGATCCTGCCACGATTGGCCCTGAGACAATAGCGCAATTCCTGCCCAGCCGCGACTGGCCAAATCCAGATTTGGTGATCCGCACCAGTGGCGAGCAGCGCCTGTCTAACTTCCTGATCTGGCAGTCGGCCTATGCCGAATTTTTGGTCTTCGATACGCTGTGGCCAGACTTTGGTCGACCGCAGTTGGAAGAAGCGCTGCAGGTCTTTGCCAAACGAAACCGTCGTTACGGGGGCGTTTGACTTTGAATTCAGCGCCGGAGCATGACCCCAAACAATCTGCCTTCTCCATTGGCTTAGCGGCTGACAAATTAGGGGGAGACCTGCGGGTTCGCTTTGTTTCAGCTGTGGTGATGGTCGCGCTTAGCTTAACTGGGGCTTGGTTTGGCGGCATAGGCTGGGCGCTTCTGGCCGCAACCATCATGGCCGCACTGGCTTTTGAATGGGGCCGAATGATTGCGCCCAAAGCCGTCGATCTCGTACCGCGATCTTTGATCGCTGCCGTATGTGGCCTTTGCTTTGTGCTTTTGCCGCGCAGCTTTGAAGCTTTAGCTGCGTTCGGCTTCTTTTTGACCTTGGTGCGATCCCCGCGAGAGTTTGGGTTTCTCGCCATGGCAGGCTCTATCTATCTCGCCTTATCAGGTTGGGCGTTAGCGGGGCTTCGGGGGCAGGATGAGATTGGCCGCAGCCTGATGTTCGGCTTGTTTGCCATCGTCTGGTCGACAGATTCGATGGCTTATTTGGTCGGTCGCGTCGTCGGTGGACCTAAGCTATTTCCACTCATCAGCCCGAATAAGACCTGGTCTGGTTCGATTGGCGGCACGGTTGCAGGCATTTTGGCAGGCGCTCTGTATGGGCTACTCGCTGGCAATAATCCGGTTGCTTGGGCACTCGTGGGCTGGCTCTTGGCTGTCGTTTCGCAAGGGGGCGACCTGCTAGAATCCTTGGCGAAGCGTCATTATGGGGTGAAAGACGCGTCAGGCGTCATTCCCGGTCATGGCGGCGTGCTGGATCGTCTTGATGGACATTTGGCCGCAGCTTTGGCCTTTGTGGCCATTTTGCTAGCGATTCCCGGTTTGCGCGCTATGCTCACATGAATATGACGAAATCTTTGACTATTTTAGGGGCCACGGGCTCTGTTGGCCAAGCCACATTGGATGTGGTGATGGAAGCCAATGTACGTGCCCGCGCCGCCGAGCAGGGTGATGCGTATCGCGTGGTCGCGCTGACCGCCAATCGCGATTGGGCAGGCCTCGCCGAACAGGCCATTTTGACTGGGGCCAGTTTTGTGGCGCTGGGCGATGCACGCTTTGGCCCACAGCTGACAACGGCCCTCGCTGGCCATCCCACCGAAATCGGTCTGGGACCTGAGGCATTGGTAGAAGCAGCCGCACGGCCCGCCGACGTCGTGATGGCCGCCATTGTGGGGGCGGCAGGGCTCGCCCCGGCGCTCGCCGCAGCCAAGCGCGGTGCCACCATCGCGCTGGCAAATAAAGAATGCCTCGTCTGTGCAGGCTCGGTTTTCTTGAAGGCGGTGCGAGACGGTGGGGGCACGATCCTCCCAGTCGACAGCGAGCATAATGCGATCTTCCAGGTCTTGGACAAATCAGACCGGGTCGAGAAACTGATTCTAACCGCCTCTGGTGGCCCATTCCGCACTTGGAGTGCCGCCGCGATTGCAGCGGCAACGCCAGCGCAGGCAGTGGCCCATCCCAATTGGTCTATGGGGCAGAAAATCTCGGTCGATAGTGCCACTTTGATGAACAAGGGACTGGAGTTGATCGAGGCTGCGCTTCTTTTTGGGATGCCGGAAAACAAGATTGAGGTGCTGGTTCATCCGCAATCGGTTATCCACAGTTTAGTGGCGTACCAAGATGGCAGTGTTTTAGCACAATTAGGTGCAGCGGATATGCGCATCCCGATCGCCCATGCACTGGCTTGGCCAGCCCGATTGGTGACGTCAGCACCACGATTGGACTTGGCGGCTATTGCGAAGCTCGACTTTGAAGTTCCTGATTTAGAACGATTTCCTGCGCTCAATCTTGCACGCTGTGCGCTGCAGAAGGCGGGGGCTGCCCCGACAATCTTGAACGCGGCCAACGAAGTGGCCGTCCAAGCCTTTCTGGATCGTAATGTTTCCTTTCCAGAAATTGCCGCAATCGTGTCGGAAACCATGGATGAAGCCTGCCGCCTTGGCATGGATGCTGCTTTGGGAGACTTGGATGATGTCTATGCTGCTGATGAAGCGGGCCGTAGCATTGCCACTCAAAACATTGCGAAACGCAAGTTTGTCTCAGTTTAGGCCGAGGCACTTGTGTCTCCTAGGCCGGAGTTCTTGGTGAGATGTTAGAAAATATTGGCGGCATAGCAATCAGCCTTGCGTCCTTCGTGGCGGTATTGGGCATCGTCGTTTTCGTGCACGAATTTGGTCACTTCCAAGTCGCGCGTTGGTTTAAGGTCAAGGTCGAATCCTTCTCGATTGGCTTTGGTCCCGAACTTCTGGCTTGGACCTCCAAGGCAGGCATTCGCTGGCGCATTGGGGCTTTGCCTTTAGGCGGCTATGTCAAATTTGAAGGCGATAAGGACGCAGCGTCGCAGCCCGACGTCACCCAGGCCAAGGCCGATAAAAGCAGTGGTTTGTTCCATGCCCAGCCAGTGGGCATTCGCGCCGCGGTGACGGCTGCAGGGCCTGCCTTTAATTTCGCTTTCTCCATTGCCGTGTTTGCCATTTTCTTTGCGATGTTTGGCGAAACCGTTCAGCGCCCGGTGATTTCGGGCGTGCTTCCAGATGGTGCCGCGGCGGCCGCGGGCATCAAAGCTGGCGATGAAGTTGTGGCGATCAATGACCGTAGAGTCGATGATTTCGTTGAATTGCAGACCGCGATCATGGTCTCCGGCGGCAAGGAAATGCGGCTTGTGCTCAAGCGCGACGGTGCCGAAATTCCGATTAACGTGACGCCGAAGGTCGTCGAGCGCAAAACCCCCTTTGGTGATACCGAAACACAGGGCCTTTTGGGCATTGAAACACGCTTTACCAAGGACACACTCGAGCATCGCACCTATAATCCTGTTGAAGCAGTGGTGCGCGGTGGCGAGCAAACGGGGTCAATCGTCAGCACGCAGGTGAATTTCATTACGGCCCTGTTGCGGGGCGGCATGTCGGCCGGCCATTTGAATGGGCCGTTGGGCATCTATCAGATTGCCGGTAAAGTCACAGAAAACTCTGTGGAAAGTGCGGGCCCTGATGCCAGCGCGGTTAAAGTGGCCGAATCAGTCGGTATCGGCTTGGTACGACTTGCCGCGGTCCTCTCTATTGCGGTCGGCTTCATGAATCTCCTGCCTCTGCCAGTTCTCGACGGGGGGCACTTGGTATTTTATGCGGCTGAGGCTATTCGTGGTAAACCGATCCCTGAAAAAGTGCAGGCAATCAGCTTCCAAGTTGGTCTTGTTTGTATCTTGAGTTTATTCGTTTTTGCGACTTTCCAAGATCTCGACAGGGCAGGTTTGTTCAACGTGCTGAAAGGCTTTGTCGCCGCGGGCTAGGATTGCTGTGCCAAATTGTCTATCCACCACTTCTGAAACTCGGGTGTGACCTTCATGGCACGCTTGCAACAAGGTTTAACGGGCTCCTGTATGGCATCAATTAAACGTCTGCTGATTGGCGGCGCTGCTGCATTGGCAGCAAACGCTTGCTATGGCCCTTTGGCCTTTGCCCAACAGGCTGGCGACGTCAGCGAAGCTGCGGCCCCGCAAATCATCACCAGTGTAGCGGTGGAAGGCAATCAGCGCATTGAGACGGCCACAGTGCTGGCCTATGTCGCGATCCAACCCGGCGAATCCTTTAGCCCAGAGCGGATCGACATTGCCTTGAAGACCCTGTTTGCGACAGGTTTCTTTGCCAACGTCGAATTCGAACAGCGCGGTCAAACCTTGGTGGTAAAGGTTGCTGAAAACCCAACCGTCAACCAAGTATTGTTTGAAGGCAATAGCGCGGTCACCAAGGACAAGCTTGAAAAAGAAGTCCAGATCAAGCCGCGCTCTTGGTTTACGCAAAACCGGGTGCAGGCCGACATCCGTCGCATGCAGGAAGTCTATCGCCGGTCGGGCAAATTTGCCGCCAACATCGTGCCCAAGATCAAGGTGCTGCCGTCTAACCGCGTCGACCTGATCTTTGAAATCAATGAAGGTCGCACCACGGGCATCCGCAAGGTCAATTTTATTGGCAACCAAGCGTTCTCGGATTCGCGGCTGAAGGGCGTTGTGGTCACGCAAGAGTCGGAGTGGTGGCGTTTCTTCTCCAGCAAAGACAATTATGATCCAGACAAATTGGATTATGATCGCGAACAATTGCGCAAATTTTATCTCAATGAAGGTCACTATGATTTCCGAGTGAAATCAGCGGTGGCCGAATTGACGCCAGACCAAAAGGACTTCTTCGTCACCTATGCGGTGGAAGAGGGGCAGAAATATACGTTTGGCGACATCACGGTAAACACCAAAAACTCAAAGCTGAGCGGCGAAGTTCTGCGCGCTTTTGTGCCGATCCGCAGCGGCGCGATGTTTGAGCGCGACTTGGTAGAAAAGGCGATTGAATCGATCACCTTCGCCGCCGGTTCGTCCGGCTATGCGTTCGTGGATGTCCGCCCGCGTGAAACTGCCGACCGCGATAACCGCAAGGTCAATATCGTTTTTGACGTTGACGAAGGTCCGCGCGTCTATGTTGAGCGTATCGATGTCATCGGCAATACGGCAACCTTGGACCAAGTTATCCGGCGTGAGTTGCGCTTGGCAGAAGGCGATGCTTTCAACCGCGTCTTGATCGATCGCTCTAAGAACCGGGTGAAAGCACTGGGCTTCTTCAAAGAAGTTGAGATTGAAGAAAAGCCCGGCTCCTTGCCCGACCGCACGGTTGTGGAAGTCAAAGTTGAAGAGCAAGCTACCGGGGAACTGGCTTTCAGTGTCGGTTACGCCTCGCAAGAAGCTTACAATTTCGCGGTCTCGATCTCCCAGCGTAACTTGCGTGGCCGGGGGCAATTCTTGCGCTTCCGGGTGGAGACCAGTTCGCGCACGAAGAATATCGACATCCGCTTTACCGAGCCGCGCTTTATGGGGCGCAACATCGCCGCTGGCGTCGATATCTTCTCGATTGAGCAGGATTATCTGCGCGAAGCGGGCTTCTTGACTAATTCAACTGGTTTTGGCGTGCGCGGCGGTTTCCCATTGGCGGAAGATCGCAGCTTGGGTCTGCGCTATACCTATCGCAATGACACCAACGAAATCCCATCGGTCTCGTGTTTTAATGCAGATGGGACACCATTGCTCGATGCAAGCGCGCTGTGTCGTTCGCTCGGCAAAACGACGACTTCGCTGGCCGGATATTCGTTCAACTGGGACCGTCGTAATGATCCCCGCCGTCCAACCCGCGGCTTTGACATTTCGCTCACCCAAGATTTCGCTGGTGTCGGCACGGGGGTTAAATACCACCGGTCTGAGTTCACGGGCGGCGTCTATCGGGGATTGTTCCCCGGCTGGCGTGCCAGTGCAACCTTGTCGGCAGGTCACATTGCCGGCTGGGATGGCGACACGATCCGCGTGAACGACCGCTTCTTTAAGGGGGGCCAAAGCTTCCGTGGCTTTGAAATCGCCGGTATCGGCCCACGCACGGTCTTTTCCGTCCGCGATGCCGATTCAACCCAACCCAACGGCTTGTCGCAAACTGTGCGTACCGTGTATGGCGACGCTCTGGGTGGCAAGACCTATGGTATCGCGTCGTTTGAATTGACTGTTCCTACGCCATTGCCTGAATCTTACGGGATTTCGGCGGCTTTGTTCTTGGACGTCGGTACGCTTGGCGGGCTTGATCCCATCGACAAGGTTAAAGGCGACATCAATTACGGCACCTATCAAAACACCCGAGATGGCTTGGCTCTGCGTGCGTCTGCAGGCTTGTCCGTCAATTGGGTTTCCCCATTTGGCCCTGTTCGGTTTGACTTCTCAAATCCATTCATGAAGCAGGATTACGACAAGGCTGAAACCTTCCGGTTCTCAACCGCGACCAATTTCTAGGGCTTTCCGCCCCCTAATGTTCCAGGAGAAACATCTATGAAAGCACAATACGTGATGGCTGGCGTTGCAGCCTTGTTGGTGGCTGGTGCCGCTCAGGCTCAAACCCCGGTTCCAGTACCAGCCCCAGCACCAGCGGCTGCAGCAGCCCCCGCACGCCCAGCTGGGTCGCCTGCTGTGTTGAGCCCAGTGGTCGTTTATGACCTCGGCAGCCTCATCCAAGACAGCTTGGCTGGCCAAGACATGTCCAACAAGTTGAAAGCTATTCGTGACCAAATCAATCGCGAATTGGAGCCAGATCAGCGCCAGCTCGAGTCTGAATTGCGGGCGATTTTGTCCAGCTCCGTGCAAGAGTCGCAAAGCGCGGCCGGTCGTCAGCGCCAAGAAGCGTTTCAGCGCCTCAACAATGAATTCCAACAAAAGCAAGAGCGTTTGAGCCAAGTCATGCAATTGACCGAGCGCAATGCGATTGACGCCTTCAACAAGGCCATCGCGCCTGCGTTGCAGCAAACCTTGGTGGCCCGCAACGGCCTGATCGCTATTTCGGCAAACCAAGTTGAAGCCTTCATTCCAGGCGTCGACATGACCGCTGATTTGATCACGCGCCTCAACGCGACCACGAAGACGATCAATGTCGTTCGTGCGACTTTGCCAACCCAAGGCGGCGCAGCGGCTCCAGCAGCGGCTCCAGCCGCAGGCGCACCAGCTGGCGCACCTTTGCCAGCACGTCCACCCGCTGCAGCGCCAAAGCGTCCATAAGATCGAACGCGCCCGCCCTGCGGGCAGGGGCAAGCGCCTGAAACACCTAATGCCACATGACGCGGTCTCCTCCTTGGGGGCCGCGTTTTCTATCCTGCGTGTCAGGCTTGCGTGGGCCAGTGATAATTCGCTTATAGGGGCTTAAATTGTCCGACTCGGAGCCTAAACGATGATTGATCCGCGCTTCTATAGGCTCCTTGGGCCCAAAACATTGCGCGACTTGGCCCAAGTCGTGAAAGCTGACCTACCTGCGGGATTCGACCCTGAATTGGCGCTGACCAGTTGTGCGCCACTCGATCAAGCGCAAGCAGGGGACTTGGCCTTTTGTCAGGGCCCGGCCAAGGGCAAATCCACCATTGAAACCGGGGCAGGGGCTTGTCTGGTACGGGCCGAACATGCGGCCATGCTGCCACCGGATGTCGCGCCCTTGATCGTCAAAGAACCGCGCGCTGTTTTTGCTGCCGCCGCAGCGGCGTTGGTCGCGCGTCGCGATTTCGACCCGACGGCACCTGCAGTGCCCGCCTCAGTAAAGCTGGAAGCCGATGTGGTGGTTGGTCGAGGCGTCGTAATCGGCGACGATGCAGAGATTGGACACGGCACCACGATTGGCCCCAATAGTGTGATCGGGCCGGGCGTCGCGATTGGTCGCAATTGCCGCATTGGTGCCAATGTCACGATCTATTGTGCTCTGATTGGTGACCGAGTGATCATTGCGTCGGGTAGTGTGATCGGCGAGGTCGGCTTTGGCGTTGCCCCAACAGCCACCGGGCCTGTCGATGTGCCGCAATTGGGCCGGGCGATCTTGCAAGACGAAGTATCAATCGGCTCGCTTTGTGCCGTCGATCGCGGCGCCTTTGGCGATACGGTGCTGGGCATTGGCTGCAAGATCGATAATTTCACGCAAATCGCGCATAATTGTCAGCTTGGATTGGGCGTTGTGATTGCCGCTTTCGGCGGGATATCTGGCTCATGCGAGATTGGAGACAATGTGATGATGGGCGGCCGCGTCGGTTTGGGTGACCATATTCGTGTGGGTGAGCGTGTCGTCATTGCGGCTGGGAGTGGCGTTCTGGAATCCGTCCCCGCTGGCGAAGCATGGGGTGGCTATCCGGCTAAACCACTGCGACAATGGATGCGAGAATCGGTTGCCCTCAAACGACTGGTCAACCCAAAACCACAAACAAGCCCGAAGGGCGGGGAATGAAGATGAGCGATATTATTGATTGCGACGAAATTGAACGCCTGATCCCGCACCGTTTCCCATTTCTGTTGATTGATCGGTGCTTTGACTATGTCGAAGGCCAAAGCATTCGTGGGATTAAATGCGTCACGGCAAATGAGCCTTTCTTTCAGGGCCATTTCCCGAACCGTCCGCTGATGCCCGGCGTATTGCAGATTGAAGCGATGGCCCAAGCCAGTGCGGTGTTGATGTCCAAGACGCTTAAGGTCGACGCGAAGACAGCTGGCATCATGTTCATGTCTGTCGACAATGCCAAGTTTCGCCGCCCAGTTCGGCCTGGCGATGTGTTGAACATTCATGTCGAAGTGCTGTTGGGTCGCCGCAATATCTACAAATTTGCCGGTAAAGCTGAAGTCGATGGCCAATTGGCCTGTGAGGCGGAATGGGCTGCGATGAAAGTAGATTTGGCATGAGCGCGACAATTCACCCCTCCGCCGTCATCGAAGAGGGGGCGGTGATCCATGACGGGGCCAAGATCGGCCCTTTCTGCTATATTTCCAGCCAAACGACCGTTGGTCCGGATGCGCATTTGGTATCGAATGTCACAACTTATGGCCGGGTCTCCATTGGGGCGAATACGCAAGTTTGGCCGTTTGCGGTCTTGGGCGGTCCACCGCAAATCCATCCCTATCAGGATAGCGATACCCAGCTTGTGATTGGTGCGTCCTGTGTGATCCGCGAGCATGTCACCATGCACCGAGGATCCACCCGCGATCAGGGCCTGACCAAGATTGGCGACGGCTGCTATTTCATGGACAATTCCCATGTGGCCCATGATTGCGTGGTCGAGGATAATTGCATCCTCGCCCGTAGTGCGACTTTGGGCGGCCATGCCCATTTGGCTAAGGGCGTCTATATTGGTGGCCTCGCTGCGGTTCACCAATGGACGCGCATCGGCACCTTCGCTTTTATCGGCGCTTTGGCTTTGGTCACGCGTGACGTCATCCCCTTCGCCATGGCCAATGGCAATCCGGCGCATTTGAAGGGCCTCAATATTGTGGGCTTTAAGCGGCGCGGCAATTCGACCGCACAAATCCGCGATATTCTCGCTGCCTTCGACATGTTGTTTGGCGATGATGTGACGCCGTTACAGGACCGCATCTCGGACGTGAGCGAGAGTTTCCAAGACAATGAGCAGGTTCAGGCCATGCTGGACTTTTTGAACGGCACTTCCAAACGCGGGATTTGTAGCGCGGAACGCTGAGACCTCCTACATGGAGGCTGACGGACCAAAAGGGACAAAATGCGCGCATTTTCAAAATTGGGCATTATTGCCGGGGCAGGGGACTTACCCGTCCTCTTGGCCCAGCATTGTCGCGATTCCGGCATGCCGGTGCATGTCAGCCGGATCAAAGGCATGTGCGACCCACGCTTGAGCCTCTATCCCGGCAGCGAGTGCGCTTTGGCCAATTTTGGCGAGCGCATGAAAGCCCTCAAAGCCGATGGTGTCGATGCTTTGGTGTTTGCAGGCCTCGTCAATCGACCCGATTTTTCGACCCTCAAGCCAGACTTGCGCGGGGCGCTCGCGCTGCCTCGGATCATGGCCGAGATGCGCAAGGGCGATGATGCCCTCTTGCGGGCTGTCCTCGCCGAGTTTGAGCGCGAAGGCTTTGCCATTGTCGGTACCGATGAGGTCTTGGCTGATCTTTTGGCCGAAGCAGGCTTGATCGCTGGCGTTGAACCAACCGAAGCCCAATCAGAAGACGTGATAAAGGCAATGTCTATTGCCGCTGAAATCGGTCGATTGGATATTGGACAAGGTGCCATCGTCGTGGACGGCTTGGTGCTGGCGGTAGAGGCCCAAGAGGGCACAGACCGCATGTTGGCACGGGTGTATGATCTCTCCACCCATATTCGTGGCACCAAGGCAGAGCGTCGCGGGGTTCTGGCTAAGCGCGCTAAGCCCGATCAGGAGCGCCGGGTGGATCTGCCAACCATTGGCGTCAAGACCGTGGAGGGGGCCTCTAAAGCGGGCCTAGCTGGCATTGTGGTGGAGGCGGGGGGGGCTCTGATTATCGACCGCAATAATGTGATCGCCGCCGCGGAGGAAGCTGGCCTCTTCATTCTTGGAGTTTCGGTGGACAGCCAATCATGAAACCCTATCGGGTCTTTGTTGTTGCGGGCGAGCCCTCAGGCGATGAGCTCGCCGCCGAGCTGGTACAAGCCCTGCGCGCCCGCCGCCCCGATCTGGTCATCGAAGGCGTGGGTGGCGAGAAATTGGCCAGCCAAGGTATCCAAAGCGCAGTTTCGATTGAGGGGCTGTCCGTTCTGGGCCTGACTGAAGGCTTAGCCGCGCTCAAAACCGTCAATGCGCGGGCTGAAGAAACAGGCGTTGCCGCCGAAGCTTTCGCGCCAGATGCGGTGGTCTTGATCGATTCTTGGGGTTTTACCCTGCGCGCCGCCAAGGCCATTCGCGCGCGTGTTCCACAAGCGCGTTTGATCAAAATGATTGGCCCCCAAGTCTTTGCGACCCGACCGGGGCGCGCCAAGACGGTTGCGGCAGTCTATGATGCTTTGTTCTGTATCCATGATTTTGAGGTGCCATTTTATGACGGCACAGGCCTGCCGGTTACGATCATTGGCAATCCAGCTATCGCGCGGGCAGGCAAAGGCGATGGTACACAGTTTCGGGCGCGCCATGGGCTGACCGATAAGAAAATTGTTCTTCTGTTGCCCGGCTCACGCGGTGGGGAAATCCAGCGGGTTGCACCTGCCCTAGAAGGCGCGGCAGCCCTGATCAGCAGCAAAGACCCTCAGGTACACGTCGTCGTTGTTCTGGCCCCCTCGGTGGCCGAGCGCATCACAGAGCGTGCGGCCAATTGGGCGTTCCCGCATGCTGTGGTGGGCGAGGATGAAAAGCTTGACGCCTTTGCTGCTGGCGATGTCGCTTTGGCTTGCTCGGGCACCGTGACCACCGAAGTCGCGCTGCAAGAAACGCCGATGGTTTTGGGCTATCGGCTTGGCGCGATCAGCGGCTTTATCATTTTGAACTTCTTACTGAAAAGCCGATTTATCTGCCTGCTCAACATTGCGCTTGGGCGGATGGCCATTCCTGAATTTGTCCAAAATGGCCTGACGCCAGCGGCCTTGGCCGAAGCCGCCTCTCAGCTTCTCTATGATCCAAAGGCTGCGCAAGACCAATTGAATGCCCAAGCTTTAGCGCTTGATAAAATGGGCCGTCATGACCCGCCAGCGGCAGAGCGTGCTGCCGATGCTTTGTTGAAACTGTTGGACGCGTCTTAATCGAACAGACTGCCCTGAACCGGCCCATCGCTGGCGCGGACTTTAACATCACCGTCGAGGAACGTCAGGGTCAAACGGGCGTCGGCTTTAATGGCAGACTTGGCCCGCACCACTACGCCCTTATCGGTGCGCACCACGGCAAAGCCGCGCTCCAGCGCAGAGCGATAGGATAAGGCTTCAAGCAAGCTGGCTTGGCCAGCCAAATGACGCGTCTTGGCCTCCAAGCTGCGCGTAACGCCTGTTTTCAGCCGTTGGCTGGCAAGGGCTAAGCGCTGTTCAGCGCGCACCAAGGCGTCGCGCTCTAAGGCGGTACGGCGGGTGAGGGCGGCACCCAATCTTTGGCCGAGGCTTGTGACCAGTAGGGCCTTGCGCGTGACATCTTGGTGCAAGACTTGCGGCCGTAATCGCCCACCAATCGCGGCAAGGCCATGTGCTTTGGCCGCGACTAAGGTGCGTAAGGACGGGCCAAAGCGTAGGTCGATCACATCCATGCGCTGGCGGGCGCTGGAAAACAACGTGTCGGCGCGGGGCAGGCGGGCCGTCGCCGCCCGAAGTTCGATTTTAGACCGCTCTAGGCCTCGCACCATGGCGCGCGAGAGGCGGGCACCAATCAGGCCGAGCCGTTCTTGCAGTTCCAAGCGCACGGGCACGGCGATTTCAGCGGCCCCTGTAGGTGTGGGCGCACGGCGATCCGAGGCAAAGTCAATCAGGGTCGTGTCGGTCTCGTGCCCGATGGCCGAAATCAGCGGGATGGTGCTGGCAGCGGCCGCCCGCACAACCACTTCTTCATTAAAGGCCCAAAGGTCCTCAATCGAACCCCCTCCGCGTGCAATGATCAAAAGGTCTGGGCGTGGAACTGCCCCGTCGGCTGGCAGGGCATTAAAGCCTGCAATGGCGCGCGCCACTTGATCTGCCGCCTTATCGCCCTGCACCAGAACCGGCCAGAGGATCACATGGACCGGAAAACGTTCGGACAGGCGATGGAGAATATCGCGGATCACAGCCCCGGTCGGGCTGGTCACCACGCCAATGACGCTGGGTAGATAGGGTAAAGCTTGCTTGCGCTCTGGGGCGAACAGACCCTCTGCCGCGAGGCGTTTGCGCCGCTCTTCCAATTGCGCCAGCAAAGCGCCCACACCTGCAGGCTCCAGCCGCTCAATGATGAGCTGATATTTCGAAGAGCCCGGGAAGGTCGAGATTTTGCCGGTGGCGATGACTTCCATGCCTTCTTCGGGACGGAACTTCAGGGCTGCGGCCACGCCCTTCCACATAACAGCCGATAGGACGGCATTGGCATCCTTGAGATCGACATAGACATGGCCAGACCGAGCCAAAGTCACCCGGCCCATTTCGCCGCGCACGCGCACATTGCCAAAGTCATCTTCCAAGCGACGTTTGATTGCGCCTGAAAGCTCAGAGACAGAAAATTCTGGGGCGTTAGAAGGCTCTTTGCTCATGGTTTCTATCTAAAGCGATGCGCGCTTTGGGGGAAGGGACTTTGTATTTGAGCCTCTTGGGCCAGAAACAGCGTCTAGAATTACAATTCAGAGAGAAACATCACGAAATTGGGTTCTCATACATCCAGTTGAACCGGGCTGCGTAGACTGTCCCAGAGCTATCCCGCTCGATCTTTAGGACCAAAATATGTTAAACTTCAAAATGTTCGCTTCGGCGGCAGCCGCCCTCGCTTTGTCTGCAGCACCGGCAATGGCGCAATGCGCTAAGACTCAGAACGATGCCGCAGCCCAAGCGGCTGGCTATCAGACCATCGGCTATCATGCGGCTTCAAATGCTGCAAAGCCCGCCAAGGGCGACATCATTGACGTGGCAGTCGGGGCGGGTAGCTTCAACACCTTGGCCGCTGCTCTTAGTGCTGCTGGCTTGGTCGATACGCTTAAAACCTCTGGCCCATTCACCGTGTTTGCGCCGACCGATGCCGCCTTTGCCAAATTGCCAGCAGGCACGGTGGAAACGCTTTTGAAGCCTGAAAATCGCGCGCAATTGATTTCCATCCTGACCTATCACGTCGTGCCCGGCAAAATCACGTCCAACCAATTGCTCGACAAAGTCACCCCGGCCACCACCGTTCAAGGCCGTAAGGCCACGATTGATGGCCGCAATGGCCGCGTGACCGTTAACGGCGTTGCCGTGATCGCCGCCGATGTTGGTGCCTCCAATGGCGTGATCCATGTGATCGACACCGTTTTGATGCCACCTGCGCCTAAGCATCACTAAGCCAAGTGGCGGCCTGCTTAGGCCGGCATCGTCAACACATGCCATAAGGGGATGGTGACCAAGGCGATCAAGGTCGTCGCGGTCACCAAACCGGCCATTAAGGGCGCATCGCCCCCTAATTCACGGGCCAGAACATAGGCTGCAGGGGCGCTCGGCATCGAGGCTACACCAATCGCCACTGCACTGGGCAGGGGGGCTAAGCCCAGCATTTGGGTGACCAGCAACATGAGAAGTGGCGCAATTGCGAGCTTCGAGACCACCCCAACCGCCAAGCGCAGCGGTACTTTGCCCAAGCCCTCAAAACTCAAAGCCGCCCCAACGCTCACCAAGGCCACGGGCATGGCGGCCCGGCCCAATAGCGCGAGTGCTGGCTCCAAAGGTCCGATAAATTTGGTCAGCCCGATCAGATTGGCGATAATCCCGGTCAAGCTTGCTAGCACCAAGGGGTTGCGCATGACTTCGCCTAAAGCGCCCTTAAGGCTCGGCACAATGTCATTCTTGCCCCATCGCGCCATGACAAAGACGCTCATCAAATTCACAAAAGCCACCACGGGGCCAAAGCCCAAAGCGATCAGTGCAAGCCCTTCAGGTCCGTAAAGGGCAGGGGCTGCTGCTAAAACGATAAAGCCATTCCAGCGCACACTGGCTTGAAAGATGGAGGTAAAAGCGGGGCCATCGTCACGAAACCAAAGCCTCAGGCTAAGACCCCACAGGCCTGCCAAGGCAAAGCCCACGACCAAGCAGGTGAGGAAGTGGACCGTGTCCGGCCCTGAAAAGTCCGCTCCTGCCACTGTTGAAAACAAAAAGGCTGGATAGAGCATCCAATAGCCAAAGGAATTGACGGCTGCCCAAGAGGTGTCGGGCACGATCTTGGCGCGCTTGGCCACAAAGCCAATGGCGATCACCAGAAAGACGGGCAAAATCGCGGTGAAGGCCACGTTCATGACAGGGTGCCGAGGCTGAACCCGCCCTGCAAGCGGTCCAAAAGGCCTTGCAACATATAGGCGGCGGCAGCTGCATCGACGACCGCCGCGCGCTTGGCGCGGGTCATGTCGGCGGCAATCATTTGACGTTGGACGGCCGCCGTCGATAGCCGCTCGTCCCACATCAACAGCGGCACATCGCGAATGTTCAACAAATTGCGCGCAAAAGCGCGGGCGGCCTGGGAAGAGGGGCCTTTTGACCCGTCCATATTGATCGGGTGTCCCACCACGAGGCCACAAGCGGAGCGGTCATCAAAAATCGCAAAAATCGCTTGCCCATCCGCAGCCATCTTCGTGCGCTTGACCCCGCCAGCAGGGCTGGCGATCAGGCGGGTGACGTCAGAAGCCGCAACCCCAATCGTGGTCGACCCGGGATCAATCCCGATTAAGGCCTGACGGGCAGGCAAGCTTTCACAAAACTCCCGATAGTCCAGAATCGGCATCAGTTAGTGCCGGGGGCGGCAGGTTGCGGCGCTGTGACTTGTTCGGCCCGCGCCCGGTCGAGCGCCGACACAAAGGTCTCAACCCCTTGGGCACCGACCACCGCAAAGCTTTGATTAAACAGGACGGTTGGGACACCAGTGACGCCCATGCGCTGGGCGATCTCCAATTCCTGCTCAACCGGGGCAACGTCGGCATCACTGGCCAAAAGCCGCGCGACGAGGTCGCCATCCATGCCAAGGCCACGGGCAATTGACACCAAGGTCGAGGATTGACTCAAGTCCTCACCTTCGACGTGATAGGCCTGAAACAGAGCTTCGGCGCATTCTACTTCAACACCGGCTGAGCGGGCCCAGCGCAGCAAACGGTGGCAATCGCGCGTGTTGGGTGTGGTTTTGATGGCGTCAAAATTGAATTCAATGCCGACCCGAAGCCCAGCATCGACCACGGCTTGGGAAATCTCTTTTAAGCGGGCTTCATCGCCGCCAAATTTGGCCAAAAGCCGCGCCCGACGGTCTGCGCCTTCTTTGGGTGTCGTAGGGTCGAGTTCAAATGGCCGCATCGACAAATGGGTGGGAACCTCACCGCGTGTTACACAGGCTGTTACCAGCGCGCGAAACCCAACATAGCACCACGGACAAATCACGTCTGAGATAAAATCGATGGTGACCGGACGGTCCAGTACCGGAGCTTGGGTAGGGGTATCGCTCATGCGTTTTGGCCTTGTTCCAGCATACGGGTTACGCGTTGCAGCAAACCCGCAGCATTCTCTTGCGGTGATAGGCTCGCGCTTGCAATCGCCAGCTTGATTTGGATGGGCTGGTCGTTGCTATAGCTGGTGTGATCGGCCTGTACGTCAAATGCCGTACATTCGAGGACGGCAGCAATACGATTTGCCGCAATCGAGGCCGCCTCATCATCCGAGCTTGGGAAGGCAACAACAAAGGTCGTTTGATCAAGACGCGCAGCTACATCTTCGGCACGCACCAAGCGCGACAGCATGGCCCCAGACTGGCCAATCAAGCGCTCAATCCCTTGACGCGTATGTACCACGCCAAGGCTGGCTTCAGTGTCGAGGCGGGCTACGGCAATGGACAAAGGCCGGTCGGTTTCGTGCGCTCTTTTAACCAAGCTTTCCAGATGCGCCAAGAAGAAAGACGGTGCGTAAAGGCCAGTGGTAGCCTCCATGGCGGCAGGCGCGCGGGCTGCCGCAAACGCCAAGTTCAATGCATCGCGGCTGCGCTTTTCTTCGACAAAGTTGAGAAGGCGATCTGCAGCGGCGGGGTCATCGTCGCCCGCAACCGCAAAATCCGTCGCGCCGCGCTCTATGGCTTCGTGAGGATTATCGAAATCAGGTGATCCAAGGATCAGGCAAGGCATGTGGAACATGCGCGCATTGCGACGCATAGCGGCACAAAAACTCAGCGCCGTGGCGCGGTCATCGCGGGCCAAGATCACGACGCCATCAAACTCGCTCTCATGAAGATAATCAAACGCCGTAAACGAGGTGAAGGCCGCAATGGTCTCTGCACCCAAATGTGTGATTGCGGTTGAAAACTGCAATAAATCAGGGCCGGGTTGGCCAAACATCAAAATGCGGGGCACTTTCGCGCTGTTGACGATGGGCGGATGAGAAGGGCCGCCAAAGTGGGCCAAGGTCCGAAACCGCATTTTGGCTTCGTCTGCCATCACCGCGATGCGCAAGCTCGATCCCAAACGGGCCGCCAAGACGCTGGGCGTCGCAAAGGCATCCAACACCCCGTCAAAGGCGCTGATGTCGAAGTTTTCTTCGCCATTACTCCACGCCATAAACAGGCCAGCCCGCGGCCCAAGGGCAGCTTTGAGCGACCGCACAAGATCAGCGGCCTTAGGCCCACTAGCCCCGCGTGTATCGACCACAATGGCAGCCGTCTGGCGACGTTGATGGTCTTCGCCCGCAATGGTGAAGCCTGCTTGGGATAGCACTTCACTTGCGTCATCGCCGGCGAGAACGAGAATATGTGGCTTTGCCATCCTATGCCTACTTTCAAGGGCCATTGCGAAATTCGTGTAGCACCCTAGCGTGGGGAAACTGAGTCGTCAGTAAACGAATGTGAAAGGCCCCCTGTTTTGACTGCCAACCCTGCTTTGATCCAGCCCAATTTCAGCCTTCAAGGCAAAACCGCTCTGATTACCGGGGCATCTTCGGGGCTGGGCGCGCATTTCGCCCGCCTTTTTGCAGGGCTTGGCGCAAAGGTCGTATGTGGCGCACGACGGGTCGATCGGCTGGAGGCCTTGGTCGCGTCGATTCAGGACGCAGGCGGCCAAGCGCAGGCCGTAAAATTAGACGTACAAGATGAAGCCAGCGTGATTGCCGCCTTTGATGCCGCCGAAGCGGGCTTAGGCCTTCCGTCCATTGTCATTGCCAATGCAGGCACCAATGAGATTGGCCTCGCGACCGATATTTCGATGGACGCCTATGATGCCATGATGTCGGTCAATGTGCGCGGCGTGTTTCTCACCGCACGCGAAGGGGCCAAGCGCATGATTGCAAGTGGCAGTGCGGAACGCGGTGATGGCCGAATTGTGCTGATTGCCTCGATGGCGGGTCTGAAACCTTTGCCTGGCCTTGTTCCTTATTGCGTCTCGAAAGCCGCCGTCGTCATGATGGCAAAGTCGATGGCTGCAGAATGGATGCGCAAGGGCATCAATGTGAATGCCATCTGCCCGGGCTATATTGAGACCGAGATAAATGCCGATTGGTTGGGCCAAACTGGCGGGCAGAAAATGGTCGCCGGATTTCCGCGCCGCCGTTTGATGGACGATCAAGCTTTGGATGGGGCGATGACGTGGTTGGTGTCAGATGCTGGCCGTTACACCAGTGGTGCGGTTGTCCAAATCGATGATGGACAAGCCTTGTAACATTTATGGGTCGACAGGTATCTAGCTAGGAAGTCTCCATTTCTATCCTTAAACTTGACCGTATTGGGTGACGCATATGCAAGTTGTGCGAGGTAGAACATTGCATGCCTTTCTCTTTGTTAACCTTTTCTTGACTGGATAAAGTCCATAGAAATACGGGCTACTACATTTGTAGTACCTGATAAATAAAATTGAATTCATTGGGTTTATTTTCCATTTACCAGTCGTTTTTAGGCGTTGTTAGGACCTTGCGTGTTACTTTCCAGATTAGTGCCCTGACGTTTGCGGTGCTTTGAAGGATTGAGACGATGAAATTCTCGAAGTCTTTATTAGCTACGAGCATCAGTCGCGTTGAGCGCGGCAATGTCGCGGTCATTTTTGCGTTGGTCTCGTCCGTGTCCTTGGGCGTGCTGGGAGCTTCTATTGAGCTGAACCGCGTGGCCAACACCAAAGCATCCTTGGCCGCCGCTGCCGATGCAGGTGCTTTGGCGGCCAAGCGCGAGCAGGCGGACAAGAGCTCTCTGGGCGACACGCTTGCCAGGGCTGCAGGGGTGACGGCCGGTACAAAGGCATTTCTAGCTTCCGCGCCTGGTGAGGATCGCGGTGTTAGCAATCTTCAGGCCTCTGTTACATGGGATGCAGATGGTTCAGCGCGCCTGACAGGTACCGGCACACAGAGCTTGATTTTGGGCGGCTTGATTGGTCGATCCACCATTGCGATTAGCGCCGTTGGTGTTGCCACGGCGGGGACGGACCGGCGCTTGGAAGTGGCTGTTGTGGTTGATACGACCGCATCCATGTTCCAAAAGGATGGACGCCCAACCACGCGCTTTACCCAAATGCGCAGCGCGGCCAAAGGCTTTGTCAACACGCTGTTCAACACCGTCACCATCCCAGACCGTCTACGGGTTGCGGTTATTCCTTGGACGACGACTGTCAATATTCGCAGTGAAGTGCCTAATCAAACGTGGGATAATGCCGCAGCAACCGTGCGAAGCCCAGTTGATGCGGGCACGCGGTCGCTGCCGACAAATCTCATCAGCCGCACGTCTAATATTAATGAGACCACGTCCACTTTAAACTCATTGTTTGCGCCAGTTGGTTGGCGTGGATGTATCGCCGGCACGGGTGAAAGCCTCAGTGCAACGGATGACACAAAAACCGGTATGAGCTGGAATGCCCTGCGGGTGCCGCCGCGCGTCAACAATGCCACGCGAACCAAAGGCGTGAGCGTCCCTAGAATGTGCGACAACTGGACTGGTTGTCCGCCGCCACCTCCAGGGCCACCGCCTCCTCCGCCGGGGCCACCGCCACCGCCACCACCACCACCACCGCAAACACAAGGCAAATTGATGCTGCCGGGCCAAAAGCCTGAGAGGTTTGCATTTTTAAGCTTTGGCAAGTCGACGGTGAACGCGGCCTGCGTCAATAATCCCTATTCGTGCCCCTATAATTCGTGCCCATCTGGCAGCCAAAGCATCACGACCATCAATTGCTCGCAAAACGACAATAATGGCACGCGCAACGCCTTCTTCAATTTCACCGGCAGCCAAGCTTGCATCAGCAGCGGCGGTTGCCAGTTGAATTTGAACACCGGCACCGCCAATGGCTGCGCCGCTGACTACAACGAGATCACGTGGAACAATGCCAATGGTTCTTGGTGCTCGTGGGTACCAAGGCAGACGTGGGATAGCTTCCGCCGCATCACCGGGCCAAACCTGAACTGTCCGATGCCAATGCTGGGCTTGTCGGCCAGCCGGAGCCAATTGATCGATACGATTGACCGTCTGTCGCCATCGCCAGGGGGAACCCACGCTGATGTCGGCTTGCGTTGGGGCCTGCGCGCGCTTTCACCACGTACCGAATGGGCAAGCTTCTTCCAGCATAACCGGCCTGAACCGTTTGATTCCTCGACAGTCACCAAAGTTATGGTTCTGATGACCGACGGGGCAAACGAGCAAGCGGTCAACTTCCCCGGCTATTGGGGTTGCAGTGAATCCGGCGCTCCAGGTTGTTCGGGATCGCCAGATCGCGCCACACTCGATAGCCGCATGCAATCTTGGTGTACGGCGATCCGCGAAACTTATAAGATCGAGCTCTATACGGTAGCGATCAACGTCTCTGATACGGATGCCGTCAGCCGCCTGCGCACCTGTGCGGGCAGTGCAGAGCGTGCATTTGCCGTCGATGCAAGCCAGTTGAATGCGACCTTTGAGCAGATTGCGCGGGAAACCTTCAGCCTGCGCTTGAAGGAATAGGCCAAGTTTCCACCTTCTTCTGCGCTAAATGCGGCCCCGCTTGTTGCAAGCGGGGCCGCTTGCGCTTTATGCACAGATCGTCATGACCCAATTCAATGCTCCTCAAGCCGCCCCACGCGAAACGCCTTGCTCGCGGGCGCTGGCTGCTGGCAAAGTGCCCAGCTTCCAAGATATTATTCTTACCCTTTCGGACTATTGGGCCCGCCAAGGCTGCGTCATTCTGCAACCCTATGATACCGAAGTTGGGGCAGGGACCTTGCATCCCGCCACGACCTTGCGCGCGCTTGGTCCAAAGCCGTGGCGCGCCGCCTATGTGCAGCCGTCGCGCCGCCCCAAGGATGGCCGCTATGGCGAAAACCCAAATCGCTTGGGCCATTATTACCAATATCAGGTGATCCTAAAGCCCAACCCGCCCAATTTGCAGGAGCTGTATCTCAATTCGCTCTATGAAATTGGCATCGACCCAACTTTGCATGACATCCGCTTTGTCGAAGACGATTGGGAAAACCCTACCGTTGGCGCTTGGGGGCTCGGCTGGGAGATTTGGTGTGATGGGATGGAAGTCTCCCAATTCACCTATTTCCAGCAAGTCGGTGGCCTAGATTGCAAGCCCGTCTCGGGCGAGCTGACCTATGGGCTAGAGCGCTTGGCCATGTATGTCCAGGGCGTGGAAAATGTCTATGACCTTGATTTCAATGGTCTTGGTGTCAGCTATGGCGATGTGTTTCTGGAAAATGAGCGCCAGCAATCCACCTTTAACTTCGAAGAATCCGACCCAGCCATGCTGAAGCGCTGGTTTGAGGATGCAGAGCGTATGTGCACCCATTTGCGCGACAAACGCTTGCCACTGCCGGCCTTTGACTGGGCGCTGAAATGCTCGCATTTGTTCAATTTGCTCGACGCGCGCGGCGTGGTGTCCCCGACCGAGCGGCAGAGTTTTATCGCGCGTGTTCGCGATCAGGCCAAAGGCTGTGCTGTTCTCTGGGCAGAAACCCAAGCCCCAGCCCAAGAAGAGGTGGTCTGAACCATGCCCCAATTCTTGCTCGAACTTTTCTCCGAAGAAATCCCCGCCCGCATGCAAAAGCGGGCCGCAGAAGACCTTAAAAAGCTCTTGATGGATGCTTTGACCAAAGCTGGCTTCTTGCCCGGTGGGATGGAAACCTTTAGCGCGCCGCGCCGCCTCGTCGCCGTCGTGGAAGGCCTGCCAGAGCGGACGGCCGATGTGCGGGAAGAGCGTAAGGGCCCCAAAGTTGATGCGCCCGCCCAAGCCATTGAAGGCTTTTTGCGCGGTGCTGGCCTTTCCGATATCGCCCAAGCCCGCGTGGTATCGGACCCCAAAAAGGGCGATTTTTACGTCGCCGATCTGGTCAAGCCAGGCCGGGCCACGCCGGATGCTTTGGCTGAGATCGTGCCTGACATCATTCGCAACTTCCCTTGGCCCAAGAGCATGCGCTGGGGCGAGGGCACTTTGCGTTGGGTGCGGCCCTTGCACCGGATTCTGGCCGTGTTTGACGGCGAGATCGTGCCGTTTGACGTCGACGGGATCGCCTCTGGCAATATCAGCGAAGGCCATCGCTTCCACGGCACGGGCACGTTCGAGGTCAAGGATTTTGAGGATTATGAGGCCAAATTAGCTGCCGCCCATGTCGTCCTCGACCGCGACCAGCGCAAGGCCCAGATCAAGGCCGACGCCCAAACCCTGTGCCATGCCCGTAACCTTGAACTCATTGATGATGAAGGACTTTTAGAAGAAGTCTGTGGTCTGGTGGACGAGCCGCATGTGATCATGGGCGATATGGATCCCTCCTTCTTGGACCTGCCGCCAGAAGTCATTCGCCTGACCTTGCGCGTCAATCAGAAATATTTCGTCGTCCGCGATCCTAAGACTGGTGACCTCGCGCCGCATTTCATCATCGTGTCCAATGTGAAGGCGACCGACGGCGGCAAGAAAATCGCGCTCGGCAATGCGCGCGTGCTGGCCGCCCGCCTCAATGATGCGCGCTATTTCTGGGATCTGGACCGCAAGGCCAGCCTCGAAAGCCGCGTGCCGAAGCTCGATACGTTGGTTTACCATCAACGACTGAAAAGCGTCGGCCAAAAAGTCGAGCGGATGATTACATTAGCCGGCACGATTGCGCCATTAGTAGGGGCGGATGTCGCAGATGCCCAACATGCTGCTAAGCTTGCGAAGGCTGATCTGACAACTGAGATGGTTGGGGAGTTCCCTGAACTGCAAGGGGTTATGGGACGGTACTATCAGCTCAACCTGTTTAAGTCGCCAGAGTTAGAGCAGGAAACTAGCATTTACTCGGTTGGTGCCTCACTTCGTGACCAAATCATCGCCGACGCCATTCGCGACCACTACAAACCCGTCGGCCCGTCCGATCAGGTACCGAGTGAGCCTGTCGCGATGGCTGTGGCTATAGCCGATAAGTTCGATACGCTTACGGGCTTCTTCGCAATTCAGGAAAAGCCAACTGGCTCTGGTGACCCCTTTGCACTGCGTCGGGCAGCATTGGGCGTTATCCGGATTATCCGCGAAAGCGGGGTCCGCTTTGCTTTGACGTCAATGCTGAATTCCGCGCGCAGAGGCTATGACAAGGTCTTAAATGCGGATGCTGTTATCGCGCCCCACCAATATTCAATTGTAGCGTTAGAAGTCCGCGACTTCATCCTCGAGCGCCTACGCGTATCCCTCCGCGATGAAGGCTTTGCGCCAGATGTGCTCGAAGCAGCCTTTGCCATTCCCGATGATGACATCGTGCGAATCGCTGCCCGCGTAACAGCCCTTGCCAAGGTTCTAAAGACCGAAGACGGGGCCAATCTGGTGGCGGGCCTCAAGCGCGGGGCCAATATTCTGCGCGCGGAGGAAAAGAAGGACGGTGCTGCGGCACATGGTGATGTTACGGCCTCACTGTTGGCCGAACCGGCCGAGCAAGCGCTGCATGATGCCCTTGTGGCGGCCGAAACCCAGATGGAGCAGGCCTTGGCAGCAGAGCAGTTTGATGCGGCGATGGGGGCCTTGGCAGGCCTACGTGCGCCCGTTGACCGCTTCTTCGAGGGCGTTCTCGTCAATGATGCCGATGCCGCCATTCGTCAGAACCGTTTGGCGCTATTGGTAAAATTGCGCGCGGTGAGTGAGCGGGTGGCCGACTTCTCAAAGCTCGCAGGCGGCTAAAGCCCAATCCACCTATCCGCCGCGACTTGCGCAAAATCAAAGACGGCGGCTGTGGCCTAAGACTTGCTTCCAATAGGACCTCAATCTGGGCACGTGCCCGGATTCTGGACGATTTTGCGTGTTGTAAAACTACATATCCAGAAGGGTGTGTGTCTTGCGACACAGTTCGGCCATTCTGGGCTTTCATGTGGGTTGATACTTCACTGGACTGCCTTAGAAGGGCCGCTAACACGCGCCTATGGCGCAGGAATCACATGAGGCAGATGCTACATGAGTAAATTGGTTTATAGCTTTGGAGCAGGCCTCGCGGATGGCGACGCCAGCATGAAAAATCTGTTGGGTGGCAAGGGTGCCAATCTGGCGGAGATGAATAAGATCGGGCTTCCCGTTCCCCCGGGCTTTACCATTACGACGGAGGTCTGCACGGCCTTTTACGCTTTGGGCCAGAAATATCCTGATGCACTGGCCGATGAAGTCAAAGCGGCCATGACGACGGTTGAGACCACGGTCGGCAAGGGCTTTGGCGATGCCGTCAACCCGCTTCTGGTGTCGGTCCGCTCTGGCGCACGCGCTTCCATGCCCGGCATGATGGATACGGTCCTGAACTTGGGCCTGAATGATGAAACCGTGGAAGGCCTCGCCGCCCAATCCGGCAACCGCCGCTTTGCCTTTGATAGCTATCGCCGCTTCATCCAAATGTATTCCAATGTGGTGCTGGAACTCGACCACCACATGTTCGAGGATATTCTCGAAAGCTATAAGGAAGTCCACGACTATACGATTGATACCGATCTTCAGGCCGAAGATTGGGAAAAGGTGGTTGTGAAATATAAGGCCGCGGTTGACTCCGCGATGGGCAAGCCATTCCCGCAGGATGTGAACGACCAATTGTGGGGCGCGGTCGGTGCTGTGTTCCGCTCGTGGATGAATGACCGCGCCGACTTCTACCGCAAAATGCACGACATCCCTGAAAGCTGGGGCACCGCCGTCAATGTGCAGGCCATGGTGTTTGGCAATATGGGCGAAACCTCCGCAACTGGTGTTGCCTTCACCCGCAACCCTTCGACGGGTGAGCGCCTGTTCTATGGCGAATATCTGATCAACGCCCAAGGCGAAGACGTCGTGGCCGGTATCCGTACACCAAAGTCTATCACGCGTGTTCAACGCGAAACCATGGGCGAGGGTGGTCTTTCAATGGAAGAGGCCTTACCCGAAGTGTTCCAGCAACTCGTCCAAGTCTATGGCCAGTTGGAGGGCCATTACCGCGACATGCAGGACATTGAGTTCACGGTTGAGCGCGGCAAACTCTGGATGCTGCAAACCCGTAACGGTAAGCGCACGGCCAAAGCGGCTCTTAAGATCGCCGTTGACATGGTTGCCGAAGGTCTCATCACCGAGAATGAAGCCGTGATGCGGGTCGACCCCGCAGCCCTCGACCAATTGCTGCACCCCACGATTGCACCAGGAGCTGCCCGTGACTTGATCGCTGTCGGCCTGCCGGCCTCGCCGGGCGCTGCGGTCGGCGAAGTCGTCTTTGACCCCGATGAAGCCGAAGAAATGGCCAAAGCGGGTAAGTCGGTCATTCTTGTCCGCGAAGAAACCAGCCCAGAAGATATTCACGGCATGCACGCCAGCCGCGCCATCGTCACCTCGCGCGGCGGCATGACCAGCCACGCCGCCGTTGTAGCCCGTGGCATGGGCCGTCCTTGCGTCTCAGGTGCGGGCGAAATCCGCATTGACGAAGAGGCAGGTGTGTTCAAGGTTCGCGGTCGTGAGATCAAAAAAGGCGACATCATCTCAGTCGATGGCTCCAAGGGCGAAGTCCTGTTTGGCGCGGTGGAGATGGAACAGCCTGAATTGTCGGGCGACTTTGCCGCACTCATGGTGTGGGCCGATAAGGTCCGCCGCTTGAAGGTTCGCGCGAATGCCGAAACCCCACTCGATGTGCGCACCGCGCGTGAGTTCGGCGCTGAGGGTGTCGGCCTGTGCCGCACCGAACATATGTTCTTCGACGCAGACCGGATTGCCGCAGTCCGTGAAATGATCTTGTCGGAAACCAAAGCAGGCCGCGTTTTGGCACTGGCGAAGATTTTGCCAATGCAACGCCGCGACTTTGTTGAGATTTTCACCATCATGAAGGGCCTGCCATGCACGATCCGCTTGCTCGACCCGCCGTTGCACGAATTCCTGCCGCATAGCTTGGAAGATGTGGAAGCGGTCGCCAAGGCGACGGGTCTTGATAAGGCGAAGCTGTTAGAGCGCGCGAAAGACCTGCATGAAGTCAACCCAATGCTGGGCCACCGGGGCTGCCGCCTCGGCATCACCTATCCTGAAATCTATGAGATGCAGGCCCGTGCCATCTTTGAAGCTGCGATTGAAGTGGCCAAGGCCGAAGGCGAAGCGCCTGTTCCTGAAATCATGATCCCACTGGTGGCGACCGAAAAAGAATTGCAAATCCTGAAAGATCGGGTCGATGCGATTGGTCGCGAAGTCATGGATCATGAAGGGATGGAGATTGAGTATTTCGTCGGCACCATGATTGAATTGCCACGTGCTGCGTTGAAGGCCGACGAAATTGCCCGTCAGGCAGCCTTCTTCTCCTTCGGCACCAATGACCTCACCCAGACGACCCTTGGCATCAGCCGCGATGATTCCGGTCGCTTCATGGGGGCCTATGTCGAGCAGGGCATTTTTGAAAAAGACCCGTTCGTGACTTTGGATCAGTCTGGCGTCGGCGACTTGATCAAGATTGCCCGGGATCGCGGTCGGGCAACCAAGCCCGACCTGAAGCTCGGCATTTGTGGTGAGCATGGTGGTGATCCTGCCTCCATCACTTTCTGCGAAAAGGCTGGCCTCGACTATGTGTCCTGCTCCCCCTACCGCGTCCCCATCGCGCGCTTGGCTGCGGCGCAAGCAGCGCTAAGCTGAGACTAGGCAGATAGGCAGCGGCGTTGGAGATACGCCGATGTGTCCCGAAGGGACTGAAGGGGAGCGCGCAGCAAGAGCTGCGCATCCGTACGCGTTGACAGGCGCAGCTTGTGCTGCGCGGTCCTTTTGGTGGGGTTTCTATCTAGAAGCGTTTTGGTGATCCTTCTGTCTCACCAAACCGCTTTGAATATCGTGATCGGGCGATGTGTCGCGTCAAGTCCAGATTTCCTTTGGAAATCTGCCGCGGAGCGGCGCGAAGCGGACTTGACCCGTCAAATCGCCCACGAACAATCGAAGTTGGCCTTTGGGGCAGGCACGGCCTGCACCAAAGCCTTCCAGATAGAAAAATCCTAAAGCGCTGTCATCCCCGATGGCTTGAGCCAATCGGGGATCTCCTGACGCAAAGTCCCCTGAGGTCCCCGCTCTCCACTTCGCTCCGGCGGGGATGACATTGTGGAGGGAACTCCCCTCTCCCACTGGGAGAGGGGAGCGCATAAAACAAAACTTATCCCCACTCTCAAAACCTCAGATATTTTATA
>NZ_JBMLTR010000060.1:0-2703 GCF_049239865.1 Aquidulcibacter sp. | reverse complement strand
ATCAAGTTCAAGAAAGCCGCCCGCATTGATGACTGCTTGGTGGTGCAAACCCATTATGATGCGATCAAAGGCGTTCGCCTGATCATCCAGCAGACGATTTTCCGCGGCGAAGAAGTGATCGCAACCGCCGCGGTTGAAGCTGTCACGATTGACTTACAAGGCCGGCCCAAGCGCCCCTTTAAGGAACTAGAAGCCCAGCTAGCACCCTATCTGTTGCCCTAAGTAGGTTTCCGCTTACGCCGCAGGCGCAACGCATTCTTGACCCGGTTCCACACCTTATAGCGCTCCATCACGGGCAAAGGGTCTAGGTTTTCCAAGAATTGCTCGGCACAAGCCCGCCACGAGAAGCCTTCGGCATATTTACGAACTTGATCGCGGTCTAGGCTTAGGCACGCCTCAATGCTGGCGGTCAGATCATCGCCAATCACACCAGCGTGCGAGCCTGGGATAATGTCCTTAGGACCCGGCGCGATAAAGGCGGCCACGGGGGTGCCTGTGGCCATGGCTTCCAAGATCACCAGACCGAACGTATCGGTATAGCTTGGGAAAACAAAGACATCCGCATTGGCATAGCAGGAGGCAAGCTCTTCGCCGAATTTGGCACCTAAAAATTTGGCTTCCGGAAAGCGGGTCTCAAGGTCTACCCGAGCTGGGCCATCGCCAACCACCACTTTGGTGCCTTTGAGATTACAAGCCAAAAAGGCTTCGACATTTTTCTCAACCGAGACACGCCCGACATAGAGGAAAATCGGCCCTTGAATGCCCGCCAGTGGCCCACGGTCTGCCACCCGCAAGCGAGGATGGAATTGCTCGGTATCGACGCCGCGCGTCCACATCGCGAGATTCTTGAACCCGCGTGAGACCAAAAGGTCATGCATGGTCGGTGTCGCCACCATCACGCGGCCCGCCATATGGTGGAACCAGCGCACAAAGGCATAGCCCCAGCCAACCGGGATCGGGAAGCGAGCAGAGACATATTCAGGATATTGCGTGTGGTAAGAGGTCGAGAAGGGAAAGCGGTGCTGAATACAAATGCGCCGCGCGGTCAGGCCCAATGTACCTTCGGTCGCGATATGCACCGCCTCCGGCTCAAAATCTTCGAAGCGTTCTTCGATGTCATCCTTGGCGAACAAGGCCATTTTGATTTCGGGATAGGTCGGCAAGGGAATGGTTTTATAGCCGTCATTGGGCGTGACCATCATCACTTCATGGCCCATCTCGCGTAATTCCTGCACGGTGCGCGAGAGCGTCCGTACCACTCCATTGACTTGTGGTTCCCACGCGTCTGTTACCAGCATGATGCGCATGTATAGGCCCTTGTTTTTTCCGTGATCTCCTTACAGTGTGCCGCCACAAAAGGCCAATAAGGCCTGCACCATCTGTACTGGAAAAAGAGACCGTCATGCTGACCCAAACAGACTTAGAAGCCATGGATGCCACAAAATATGGCGATGAAGTTCTTCTGGTGCAGGGGCTCATCGATACTAGCCCTCTGCGCGGTGCGGTGCGATCCCAAGCCCTGATGGATGCCCAGGCAATCGTGCGCAAAGCGCGTGAGCGGGCCAAGCCCGTCGGTATGCTGGAGACCTTCTTGGAAGAATTCGGCCTGACGACGCCAGAAGGCCTTGCTTTGATGTGTCTGGCCGAAGCCTTGTTGCGGGTGCCCGATCAGGAAACGGCAGACCGTTTGATTGCCGAAAAAATCACCAGCGGCGATTGGGGGGGGCGGGCTGGCAAGTCTGACAGCACCTTGGTCAATGCCTCCGTTTGGGGCCTCATGCTGACCGGCAAAGTCGTCGATGTTGGCGCAGAGGCGCGCAAGGACTTAGGGGCCTTTATGCACCGCCTAACGCGCAAAGCGGGCGAGCCTGTTATTCGCGCCGCCGTCGGCCAAGCCATGCGCATCATGGGCGAACAATTCGTGTTGGGCCGCACGATTGAGGCGGCCATCAAGCGCGGCCAAGGCGCGATCCGCAAGCAGCAAGCCAGTCATTTCTCGTTCGACATGCTGGGCGAAGGTGCACGCACCCAAGAAGATGCGGCTCGTTATGCCAAGGCCTATGCCGACGCGATTGAGGCGGTGGGCAAAACCTCCAATGGCCTAGGACCAGAAAAAGTCTCCGGCATTTCGGTCAAGCTCAGTGCGCTTTCCCCCCGCTATGACGCCCGCCAGCGCCAGCAAGTTCATGAGAGCCTCTATCCAGTCGTGCTCAATCTCGCCCAGATTGCTAAGCGCTATGATATTGGCTTCTGCCTCGATGCCGAAGAGGCCGACCGTCTGGTCCTGTCGCTCGAAATCCTCAACCGCCTCGCCCATGCACCAGAGCTAAGCGGTTGGAACGGCCTTGGCCTTGCCATCCAGGCTTATCAAAAGCGCGCACCCAAAACGGTGGAAACGGTGATTGCCATTGCTCGATCCTCAGGGCGGCGGATCATGGCGCGCTTGGTGAAAGGGGCCTATTGGGATGCGGAGATTAAGCGCGCGCAAGTGGCGGGTCGGCCGGACTTCCCGGTCTTTACCACCAAGCCCGCAACGGACGTCTCCTATCTTGCCTGCGCAGACCTGATGTTGCGCGCGCCCGACGCCATCTACAGCCAGTTTGCCACCCATAATGCCCACACCTTGGCCGCCGTCCGCTGTTTGGCCCAAGCGGCAGGTCAAGAGGCCTATGAGTTTCAGCGTCTACACGGCATGGGCGAGAC
>NZ_JBMLTR010000059.1:0-60655 GCF_049239865.1 Aquidulcibacter sp. | reverse complement strand
CAAACAAGCCGACTTCAAAGAACATCCAGAACCAAGCCACGAAGAACATGACTTCTGAAGCAATGAACAGGATCATGCCATAACGCAGGCCAATGCCGACGACAGGCGTATGATCGCCCTTGTGGCTTTCCTTGATCACATCGCCCCACCAGGAAGCCATGCAATAAAGGGTAAAGAGGAAGCCACCGACCAGAAGGATCGGGTCGCCCTTGCCCAATAGCCAATACCATTGCTGCGACGTTTTGAAGTCGGCGATGGTTTTGGCTTGCAAAGCAGGATCAAGGCCTTGGAAGCCCGCATTGGCTTGCAGGCCCGCTTCAACGGCTTTCCAACCGCCAGCTAAGGCAGCCTTGGCAGCTTCTTCATTGGCGAAATAGCCTTGGATGACCGACAATGGGTCATCAACGAAGCCCTTCATGAAGATAACGGCACCAACGGCCAGAATGAAAAGTGCCAGTGACGATACAACCGGCCAAGGGCTCGGCTCTACGAGGTGGTAATCATGTTTTACGGCGGCGTGACCCATGTTTTGGCCCTGTACTATGTCCCGACGCTATAGGCGCGGGAATCCCCAAGTTCATCTAGTCGTTTAGCGCGTTCTTGCCGAAAGAGGCAACCACAGAAAGCCGTTTTACTTCAGCTTCCTTCACTGTCTTGTCACCGGGGCATCCGCGCCACCAGCTTGTGCTTGTTCGATCCGTTTATCGCCTGCTTCAAAAAACGTGTAAGACAGGGTGACTTCTGTGACTTCATCGACATTGCGGTCGGTAGCCAGAGACGGATCGACATAGAAGATCACTGGCAATTCCATGCTTTCGCCCGGCTGCAGCGTGCGGTCTTGGAAGCAAAAGCATTCTAGCTTTTGGAAATAGGGGCCGACCTTATGTGGCGTAACATTATAGGTCGCGACCGCTGTAACGGGCCGATTGGACTCATTTTTGACCGTGTAGAAGGCCAGGCCATTCTCGCCGAGCTTTAGCGACACAACAGGCTTTTCGGGCTTAAACGACCAAGGCACGCCGGGCGCTACATTGGCGTCAAAGCGCACTTGAATGGTGCGGTTCAGGACTTTGCTGGCAGCTTCTGTGGCGACTTGCGTGGTGCCGCCATAGCCTGTGACCTGGCAAAACAGCTGATAAAGCGGCACTGCGGCATAAGAGGCACCCAGCATGGCCAAAGGTACGAGACCTGCGATCAAGCCGAAACGTGCTGTCTTGGTCATTGCCATTTAGCGCGCTCCTAAAAGGGCTTGTTGAGCGCATGGCCTTGGAGGCGGACCATGGTGACCAGAAACACAATGGCGACAAAGCCAAAGAGGCAAATCGCAATCGCCAGACTGCGGCGATTACGGGCAGCGATTGGGTCGAGGGGCGTCTTGTCGTTCATCATACGTGCCTTCAAAACCTGTGAAAAAGTCTCAGTCGTGGAACAACCCTGTGGCGCTTAACGTAAGGCCAAAGCCTCAGCCGAACAGGGGTGTATGCAGGCCGAACCCATGTTCGACCAGCAATGCGGCAAACAGCGCCGTCAAGTAAAGTAACGAAAAGGCGAAGAGGTCGCGAGCAGGACGGTTGTCGATCTGCTTATCGGAATAAAGCGCACGGCCCTCTTCCCGACCATCGGCATCGCCAGCGCGCGAACGATAAACCCGCCAAGCCAGCAGCAGGAAGACCAGCCCTGTCGAGACCGACACCCAAGCGTAAATCTGACCACCAAGACCCGTCCAGACTGGAAGAACACCCACGATCACCAAGGCGATCGAATAGAGGAAAATCTGCAAGCGGGTTGAGGCTGGGCCTTTGGCCACTGGCATCATTGGCACATTGGCCGAGGCATAGTCGCCCGCCTTATACAAGGCCAAAGCCCAAGAGTGGGGCGGGGTCCAGAAGAAGATGATACCGACCAAGAGCCACGCGTCCAAAGGCATGTCGCCAGTTGCAGCGGCCCAAGCCACCAAAGGCGGCAACGCCCCTGCAAGGCCACCAATCACGATGTTTTGCGGGGTCGAGCGCTTGAGCCACATGGAATAAACCACGGCATAGAAAAAGATGGTGAAGGCGAGCAGGCTTGCGGCCAAATAGCCCTTCGCGGTCAAGGCTAAGAGCAAGACCGACAAAATGCTCATCACAATGCCCATGGCCAAGGCTTCGTCCTTATGGACAAGGCCAGCTGGCACAGGGCGCATGCGCGTACGCTTCATCAGGCCGTCAATATCGGCATCATACCACATATTCAGCGCGCCTGCCGCCCCGGCCCCCATCGCAATGGCAAAAATCGCCAAAGCCCCAAGGATCGGGTTGTGGCCACCCGGTGCACAGACATAGCCGACCACCGCCGTGAAGATCACCAGCGACATCACGCGCGGCTTCATCAGGTCGAGATAATCCTTCCAGTCGGCAATACGCCGTTTGGGCTGAACGTCACCGGGGTTTTGGCCGGGCAGATTTTGAGCGGGGATTTCGGTCATGATGGCTTTCTACGAAACACGCCCCCGAAGAGGACCTTCGGGAGCGTGTAAAGTCCGGTTAAGTACCGAGGTTAGGATCAGTGGTGATCTTTTGCCTCAATCTTGGGAAGTTCCGAGAATTGGTGGAATGGCGGAGGCGACGACAAGGTCCACTCCAAAGTGGTGGCCGCTGGACCCCATGGGTTTGCGCCCGCAGGACGACGACGCAGCACGAACATATCCAGCAACATGATGAAGAAGATGCCCATACCAGCAATGGTGATGAAATAGCCGTAGGACGAGATCATGTTGAAGTAAGCGAATGCTTCTGGGTAATCCACATAGCGACGTGGCATGCCTTGCAGACCCAAGAAGTGTTGCGGGAAGAAGATCAAGTTCACGCCCACAAACATCACCCAGAAGTGCAGATTACCCAACACTTCGGAATATTTCAGGCCGCTCATCTTCGGGATCCAGTAGTAGAAGCCCGCAAAGATCGCGAACACCGCACCCAAAGACAACACATAGTGGAAGTGTGCCACCACATAATAGGTGTCGTGCAACACAGTATCCACACCGGCATTGGCCAGAACAACCCCGGTTACACCACCGACGGTGAACAGGAAGATGAAGCCAATCGCCCAAAGCATGGGGGTTTTGAAGTCGATGGAGCCGCCCCACATGGTCGCAATCCACGAGAAGATCTTAATGCCGGTTGGCACCGCGATAATCATGGTTGCAGCCACGAAATAGGCTTTCAAATCAACGTCCATACCGACTGTATACATGTGGTGCGCCCACACGATGAAGCCGATGAAGCCGATGGCCACCATGGCATAAGCCATTGCGAGATAGCCGAACACAGGCTTGTTCGAGAAGGTCGAAACCACGTGGCTGATGATGCCAAAGCCTGGCAAGATCAGAATGTAGACTTCTGGGTGACCGAAGAACCAGAACAAGTGCTGGTACATGATGGGGTCGCCGCCTTGGGCAGGGTCAAAGAAGCCCGTGCCAAAGTTACGGTCGGTCAGCAACATGGTGATGGCACCAGCCAGAACCGGCAAGGACAACAACAACAGCCAAACGGTGACCAAAACCGACCACACGAACAGCGGCATCTTGTGCAAGGTCATGCCAGGCGCACGCATGTTGAAGATGGTGGTGATGAAGTTGATCGCGCCGAGGATCGAGCTGATACCAGCAATGTGGAGCGACAGGATCAACAAGTCCATCGACGGACCATTATGGCCCGAAGTCGACAAAGGTGGATAAAGCACCCAACCACCGCCGAAGCCAGGATCTGCACCTTGGCCGGGGACGACCATGGAGAGTGCACCCAGAGCAAAGGAGAATGGCAACAGCCAGAAGGAGATGTTGTTCATCCGTGGGAAGGCCATGTCTGGCGCGCCGATTTGCAGCGGCACGAACCAGTTGCCAAAGCCGCCGATCATGGCAGGCATAACCATGAAGAAGATCATGATCAGGCCGTGCATGGTGACAACCACGTTGTAATTATGGGCATTGCCCCAAGGGCCTTGCGCAGTTGGGTCGCCGGCGACGCCGAAATATTGCAGGCCGGGTTCCATCAACTCCATCCGGATCATGCCGGACAGCGCGCCACCAAAGATCCCTGCGAAAATCGCGAAGACCAGATACATGGTGCCAATGTCTTTGTGGTTGGTCGACAACAGCCAACGCATGGGATTGAAGACCGATGGGCGGTCGCTCAAGTCCGCCATCGCGGGGGCTTCAAGATGAGCAGCAGTGCTTGCCATGTTCAGTATGTCCCTGAGATTTAATTGGCTTGGGCCGAAGCGGCCGTGGAAGTTGGGGTAGCCGCGAACTGGGCGGCTGCAGGATTGGTCGAGCCAGCATCAGCCGACTTTTGCGAGGCAATCCACGCATCAAATTCAGCCTGAGGTACGGCTTTGATTTCGATTGGCATGTAAGCGTGCTTCACGCCGCAGATTTCAGAGCACTGGCCATAATAGAGGCCGGGCTTATCCACGCGGAACCAAGCTTCATTCAAACGGCCAGGAACAGCATCCATTTTCACGCCAAACGATGGCATGGCCCAAGAGTGGATCACGTCAGATGCGGTGATCTGCACGCGAACAACTTTGCCAACGGGGACGACGACTGCATTGTCCGTGCCCAAGAGGTAGGGCTTGCCAGCGGCTTTCGCCTCGTCCTGCGGCAACATGTTGGCGTCAAAGCCGACACCTTCCGCATCGGCATATTCATAGCTCCAATACCATTGGTGCCCGGTGACCTTCAATGTCATGTCGTACTTCGCAGGTGTTTGGTCTTCTTTGTACAACAATGGGAACGAGAAGGCCGAAATACCAACCAAGATCAAAACGGGGATCAAGGTCCACACAATTTCGATCGTGGTATTGTGCGTGAACTTCGCAGGCACTGGATTTGCCTGCTTGTTAAAGCGGATGACGCAATAAGCCAGAAGACCCGCCACAAACAGCGAGATCAGAACGATGATCGGCAACAGGATCGCATCATGAAAGAAAGTGATGTCCCGTGCGACTTCCGTAACTGGAGCCTGGAGTGAATAGCCCTTATCGACGGGCTGATCTGCCCAAGCAAACCCAGCGGCCGATGCCGCAGTGATCAATCCAGCCAATCCTGCCGATTGCCAACGACGCATATGATGCTCCCCTTAACCACGTCAAACCACATGACGTGGCCTCATCGAACCGAAATAGCTCTCTGAGACCATTTGTCACGCGCGTCGATGTGTACAAATTGTCGCAGGGCAACAAAGAGTCGCCCTAATCAAACAAGGCCATAACACGCCTAGGCGGCGGGGGGAAAGTGGGGCGACACATTGGAAACACCATGCTTTTCAGTAAGCCCTGAGGTGCCTTTACGGTAGGCGAGCCGCTCGCTTTGGTTTCATTCGCCCAGCTTAAACGCGGAAAATTGCTAAATTCGGCTCAAGACAAAAGGAATTGCGATAAACGCGATGCCCGACGAGGCAGTCGGGTTGGCTGTATCCCTCGTTTGCATTGCCGCCAACACTGCTTAAGTCTTAAGTCGTGTTGGAAGGAATACCCATGACTGAGCAGACGATTGAGCAAACCCTAGCCCCCCTTTCGGAATTGGCCCTAGCTGCTGGCTCGGAAGCGGTCTTGAAAGAAGCTCTTCACCATGCCGATGATGGGGAATTATTCCTGGAGCGCGCCCGTGGCGAAAGCTTTTTGTGGGATGATGGTCGTTTAAAATCAGCATCTTATGATTCAGATGAGGGTTTTGGTTTGCGGGTGGTTGCTGGTGAAGCCGCTGGTTACGCCCATGCGAACGAATTATCCAACGCCTCGCTTAAGCGGGCTGCGGCCGCCGCTAGCATCGCCAAACGCGGCCATTCTGGCACGCTGGCAGAAGCCCCGGCCCGCACCAATGCAAAGCTCTACAGCGACAGCGATCCGCTTTCTGCGCCCAGCTTTGAAGCCAAAATCGCGACCTTGGCCGAGATTGACGCCTATGTGCGGGCCAAGGACTCACGAGTTGTTCAAGTTTCTGTGTCGCTGGCCGCTTCCCGCAAAGAAATCGCCATTGTGCGCCTCGATGGTGACGTGCGCACCGACACCCGGCCTTTGGTGCGCGTCAATGTCTCTGTCACCGCTGAAAAAGATGGTCGGCGCGAAAATGGCTCAGCGGGTGCCGGTGGCCGAGCCGATTATGCGCAATGGATCGAAGAGGGACATCTCAAAGCTCTCGCCGATGAAGCGCTACGCGTCGCCTTGGTCAATCTGGACGCGATCCCCGCCCCCGCTGGCGAAATGGATGTGGTTTTAGGCCCTGGGTGGCCCGGTATCCTCTTGCATGAAGCGGTAGGTCATGGGCTTGAAGGCGATTTTAACCGCAAGGGCACCTCGGCTTTTGCTGGCATGATTGGCCAGCGCGTCGCCTCGCCCGGCGTCACCGTTGTCGATGATGGCACTTTGGCCAACCGCCGAGGTTCTTTAACCATTGATGACGAAGGCACACCAACCCAGCGCACCGTTCTGATCGAAGACGGCATTCTGGTCGGCTATCTGCAAGATCGGATGAATGCACGCCTGATGGGCGTTGCGCCCACCGGCAATGGCCGCCGCGAAAGCTATGCCCACAGCCCCATGCCGCGCATGACCAATACGACGATGGAATCCGGCTCGATGGACCCGGCTGAGATTGTCGCCAGCCTCAAGCGCGGCATTTATGCCACCAATTTTGGTGGTGGCTCGGTCGACATCACCTCTGGCAAGTTCGTCTTCCAATGTACTGAGGCCTATCTGGTTGAGAATGGGAAGATTATTGCGCCCGTCAAAGGTGCCAGCCTGATTGGTGACGGCCCAACCTCGCTCACCAAAATCTCGATGATTGGCAATGATGCGGCGCTGGATAATGGTGTCGGCACTTGCGGCAAGGCCGGCCAATCCGTCCCCGTCGGCGTCGGCCAACCCACCTTGCGCATCGGCGGCCTAACCGTTGGCGGCGCGGGGTGAGATTTGACTTGATTTGTGTACACAAAATGTGTATGGATTATTTTGACGGCGTTTAGTCTGTATCCCATCAGCCAAAGGCCATGCTGATGGGTCAGCGTAACCAATTGTGCGGCCACACGGGGGTCAATTTGTCACCTTGGCGAGAAGACCGGCACTTACGGTTACGCCGATGGAATTTGAGTGGGATGACGAGAAATACCGACTGAATCTGAACAAGCATGGCGTAGATTTCGTCGATGCTATTCTAATCTTTGAGAATGATGTCCTATCTGCTGTCGATCGGCGACGCGATTATGGTGAAGTACGCGTTCGATCGATTGGCTTAGTAGACGATGATTGTTTTGTCGTCGTCCATACCCAACGCGGCAATTCATTGCGCCTAATAAGCGCTTGGAAAGGTGGAGCGGATGAGCGTGAACTCTTTCGTGCGTATGTCTCTGGAAGCGGCACGAGCCAAACGTGATCGTGGCGAAACCCGAACACGCGAAGACGCACCCATTGGCCCCTCCCTCGGCCCCGACTTCTGGGCGGATGCCGTCTTGGTTGAACCGCAGGGTCGGAAATCCGTGCATTTACGCCTGCAAGCAGAGGTCTATGACTTCTTCGTCGCGCAAAGTGGTGGCAAGGGACATATCAAGAAAATGCAGCAAGTCCTCAAAGCTTATGTGGATGCCCACAAGTAAGGTGGCATTTGGTGGAAGTTTTGCCTGTGTCATCAAGCCGTCGTGCCATGGCCTTAAGGCGGTTTTGCCCGTAAACTAACGGCGCTTTCACTTTGAGGAGAAGCCAAATGTCGTTTAATGTTCAAGAATTACTCACCAAAGTCGGCGGTGCCGATTTCCTCAAAACCCTCGGCGACAAAGTCGGCCTTGAAGCCGAACGCGCCCAAAGCCTAGCGGCTGACCTGTTGGCCCATGCCAAGGAAAGCGGTGGCGATATCATGGGTTCTGCCCAGATCATCGCAGAAAAAACCGGCCTGCCGCTGGAGCAAGTGCAAGGTGTGGCCGCAGGCCTCTCCACCAGCCTCAGCGCAAAGGCTGCCGAATTGACAGGAGCGGCGCAAACTTTTGTTGGCGACATGCTAGGCAAGCTGAAAGACACCCCCCTGTCGGGCATGGTCGCCAGCCTCGACAAGGACGGCGATGGCAATCCCGTCAACGACTTGACCGACATGGCCAAGAATGCTTTGGGCGGTCTTTTCGGCTCCAAGAAGTAGCAATTCCGGGTGGGCGCGGCAGATCTCTGTCGCGCTCGCTTGACCCTCCAGCCAAAACCCCGAAATTGGCCTAGGATTTCATCCAAGATGGCGATTTGGCTAGGACCCTCCCCTCATGACCCAGATTGAAACCGATATTTTGCCCACACTCGTCAAGACGGGCATGGAAACCGCCGTCAATCTCGGTTTGAAAGCAATGGGCGCAATTGCCCTTTGGTTCATTGGCCGCTGGGTGATTGGCTTGATCGGTCGGGCCATTACGCGCGCCTTACTTCACAATGCGATGGATCGCACGATCAAGACATGGATCGGCTCCATCGTCACCATTGGCCTCAACATCTTTCTGGTCATCGCGATCCTCAATGTCTTTGGCATTGAGACAACCAGCTTGGCAGCCTTGGTGGCGGCGGCAGGCCTAGCCGTTGGGGCGGCTTGGTCGGGACTATTGGCCAATTTCGCGGCAGGTGTTTTCCTGATCCTGTTTAAGCCATTCAAAGTAGGCGACTTCATTACAGCAGCTGGGGTCACAGGCACGGTTACCGAGATCGGCATGTTTGCGACGACGCTCAATACGCTAGAAAATGTACGCACCATCATTGGCAATAATGCGGTCTCCACCGCCATTATTCAGAATTACTCAGCCAATCCCTATCGGGCGGTAGATTTGCGCGTGCAATTGGCCGCCAGCGTCAGCCCCGATGACGCAATGGCTTTGCTGCTCAAGTCGGTGGCAGCCATTCCCAACGTGATCGCAAACCCGGCACCAGTGATTGAGATCATTGAATTTACAGAATCTGGCCCCAAGCTTTTGGTCCGCCCCTTCTGCCATAATGATCATTATTGGCAGGTGGTGTATGACACGCACAAAGCCATTGCCGCGACCTTTGGCGATGCAGGCTTTCCACAGCCTTCTGTCGCCCGCGCGGTCAAAAACGTCTGACTTAAACCTTAGGAGCATTCCATGGCCCAGCCCCCACTCTCGTTTGAACCAACTATGGTGTGTGAAGACCTGACCGCGCGGCAAATGTATGCGCGGGTTAAGGCCAATCCAAATCGAGCCAAATTTGGCATTGGTGCCAAGCTCGCCATCGTCAATATCGACTTCCAACAGGCCTATACGCGGCCTGATTTATTCCCCAACACCTCTTACGTGACCGATCCGCGTCAGATTGAGCATACCAATCGCATCAGCGCCTTGGCGCGGGCCGCTGGCATGCCCGTCATCTGGACCCGTGTGGCCTATAAGCCTGACGCAGGCGATGCAGGCGTTTGGGGCACGCGCACCAATACGCCCGACAGCTTGCAAAACATCAAATATGAGAGCGAGCGCCACCAGTTCGACCCCCGCTGCGAAATCGATCATAATGTCGACCTTACCTATACCAAGCGGATGCCATCGGCTTTTTTTGAGACCCAACTTGCAAGCTATCTCGTCTGGCATAAGGTCGACACGCTGGTGATCACCGGCGGCTCAACATCGGGCTGCGTGCGTGCCACGGCGGTGGATAGCCTCAGCCACGGCTATCGCTCCATCGTGGTGGAAGAATGTGTGGCCGATAAGCACGAAAGCTATCACTTCGCCAATTTGACGGACTTGTTGTTGAAATATGCCGATGTGGTGGGCGTCGCGGAGATTGACGCCTGGTTTGCTGGGCGGGGGTGAGGGTCCACCGAGACTAAGTTCTCTCCCCTTTGCATAAGGAACACTTGGAACGGCTCTACGCCTCGCTGTGCTCGCATCAGAGCCGTCGGACCATTCTTGTTGCGAAAGCTGGGGGGTCAAGGGGCGCGCTTCGCGCGTCGACGAAGTCGATTTTACCCCTTGACGCCCCATCTTGCGCGCTGACAATCGACTTTAGCCTTTGCCAAGGCACAGCCTGCGGCAAAGGCGTTCTGAGTTAGAAGGGCCTCAAACAGCACAGATCTTCTTACTGCTTGGTGTCTCTTATCAAGTCTTCAAGTTCAAAGCCCAGCGAACGACCATCATGTACGGAACCGTCCTTGAAAGTGTAATAGGCCTTTCGGATGATCTCATGCATTTGCTCTCTCGCTTGAGCATGACGTTCTTTCCGGAACACCAAATCAACACCCGCATGTAGCTGATAGATGGTGCTCTCCAAAGTTTGTTGCATATACTCTGGAGCGTCATCTAAGCGAAAAAAAGAACTCGGTGCCCCCAAAACTAAAGAGGCCTGCACTTCCAAAATTTGCCCCTTCGTAATCGGTAAGTAGGGCTCAAATTGGAGTTTGGGCAAGTATTTGTATGAAACTGACACTTTATCAACTCCCAAAGTTCAACTCCTAGACGGGCCCCTCACCCAATCGCCTCATCCAACAACAAAGCGCGGGCATAGCGCACAGGCGGTGAGCCGAAGCCCAATATCCCATCATGATAAGCCTTAAGCTTAAAGGCCGCGCCTTGCTTGGCCTTGGCGGCGGCGCGGGCTTCCATATGCTCCGAGAATCCGACGAAATAGGTGGATAGCTGGGTGACGGATAATTGCGCGCGCCGCCATTTGCCGGCGGCTTCGCGTTCTTCTTGAAAAGCCGTTTCGGTCAGGAAAGTCATGACTTGGGCTTCACTCCAGCCATCGACATGAATGCCTTGGTCGATGATCGCATTAGTGATGGTGCGCAACAGCACTTTCAATTGGGTCAAGCGATAAAGCGGATCATCGGCCATAAAGCCTTCTTCGACCATCACCGTCTCGGCATAGACCGCCCAGCCTTCCACAAAGCTGCCCGAGCTTAAAACGGCGCGCAGGACGGAGGGGTAGGAATTGGCGTGGAAAATCTGGACATAATGGCCGGGCATGGCTTCGTGGACCGCAATGTCTTGAATGCCCCGACGATTATATTCGCGGGTAAACGAGATGGCTTGTTCTTCGGTCCAGTCGTCGGGGATCGGCGAGACGGCATAGAAAGTATCCAAGTGCTTTTCCAGCGGGCCCGGACTATCGCAATAAGCAACTGAGAAGCCGCGCTGGAATTCCGGCATCAGGATGATGCGGACAGGTCCATTCGGCAAAGTGATCAAATCCTTTTGCGCCACAAATTTGCGCGCAATTTCGGTGGCTTCGGTGGCTACTTCCACCAATTTGTTCCGCGCAGGTCGATCTGCTGCGGCCAGATCAAGGGCGGCACGAATGGCCTTTTGCTGTTCTGCTGGGCTGGGGTTTTGGGGCAAAGGCGGGGCATCAGGCCGCCCGGTCAGGGCTTGCACCGAAACGGCATACATATCAGAGCGCACGTCGCGCACCGCTTGCTCTGCCCGACGACGTATCTCTTGCCGCGATAAGGGCGATAGAAGCGTATAGGCCAATTGCTTGTCAAAGCGGGCGGCACCCGCACGGAAGTCTGCTTTAGCAGCCGGCACCAAAGTCTGATCGATCCAGCTTTGGTGCGTATCGACAGCGGTGAGGAAATCCCTGATTGCCGCATTGAGCGCGTCAAGCTCTACGCCTTTAAGCGCGCCCTTCGCAGGCTCAATCATATCGGTGATGATAGACTTCAAACCCTGATTTTGCGCGGCATAGGTCACAGCATGGGGGGTCGGCACGCGCGCGGGGACAAGATTGGCGCGCGCCGTCGCCAAAAAACCCGGCAAAAGTTTCAGGCGCGCGGTCACATGGTTTAAGCGCTGAGGCAGTGGCGCAAAATCACGCGCCATCAACGTATAAAGCGCGCTACCCGCCGCATCTTGCCAAACCAGCGGGTTCCACGCCCAATCTTCCAACGTCTCGCTCGTCCAGATTTGCGCTTCCAGCGCATTGGCCAACAGCGCATGATCAACCTGATTGGCGCGCGACAGGCTTGATTTCGACAGCGCCTTCACACGCGCCAATGTCGCCTTGGCGAAACTCAAAGAGGCGGCACGGCCTTTGGGCGTATAGTCATTCAGCAAATGGTCAAAGCGGTGATCGCCAGTCCAAGTCGCCGAAACAGGACTTAGCCGCATCGATTGGTCGAGCCAGTCCGCAGCAATCTTGGCAAAGTGGGCATCGGCCCCCGTCTGCCCCTTGGCATAGCTGGCGCTTGGCAGAAACGGCACCGCCGCACTGGCCGCCAAAGCCCCTAAAACCGTACGGCGCGAATTCTGACTTGATTGGGGCATGCTTTAGTCTCCCAAGAATTTGTTCTAGGCGGAGTATAGGGGCGTGTTGGACTGGCTGTCATCCCTGAATGATAACCCCTTCACCGCCTTCGGCGGAGCTTCCCCATAAATGGGGAAGCGGCAGGCCGGAAACGCTTCCCCATTTATGGGGAAGCTGTCCCGGAGGGACTGAAGGGGCTACTCCACCTCAATAGCTGAACAAAGGAGGCTGGTTTGCCCTTGCCTTCCCCCAACAGGTCGCGCAAACTTGTGCGATGCACGCCGATCCCAATCTTTACGACGACTGGCCCTATTTAAACCGGCCGAAAATCATCTGGCCCGAGAAGAAGAAGCTGGCCTTCTGGATCGCGCCCAATATTGAATACTATGAATTCATGCCGCCGGTGAACCCAAAGCGGCCGGGCTGGCCAAAGCCTTCGCCCGATGTCGTGGGCTATTCGCAGCGCGATTGGGGCAATCGGGTCGGTCATCAACGGCTGATGGAGATGCTGGACCGGCATGAGTTGCGCGGCTCCATCTCACTCAATGTCGCTATGTGTCAGCATTGCCCAGAAATCATTGAGGCGTGCGTGGAACGTAAGTGGGAGTTTTTCTCGCACGGCATTTATAACACGCGCTATTCCTATGAGATGGATGAGGCCCAAGAGCGCGCGGTGTTGGAGGATTCCATCGCCACCGTTCAGGCCGCTACGGGGCAACGCATTCGCGGCTATTTGGCCCCTGCCCTGACCCATACCGAGCGCACGCTCGACCTCATTGCCGAATATGACTTCTGGTATACCTGCGATCTCTTCCAAGACGACCAACCCCAGCCGATCAAAACCAAAACGGGCAAGCTGATGAGCATGCCCTATTCGCTCGAGGTCAATGACGTCATCACCTATGGCGCGCTCGCCATGAGTGCGGAGCGTTATGCAGACGTCTTGATGCGCCATTTCGACCAATTGCTGGAGGAAGGCGGCGACAGCGGCACCGTGATGTGCATCCCGCTGCATGCCTATCTGGTCAGCCAAAGCCACCGGATCAAAGCGTTTGAGCGGGCCTTGAGCTATATCACCTCGCACAAGGATGAGGTGTGGTTCACCACCGCCGTGGAGATCGCGGGTCATTATCACGAGCATTATTGGGATCAGACCTTGGCCGATATCAAGTCTCGCGGCCTCGCCACGGGTGGGAGAGGTTTTTCTTGATGCAAATCAGGGCGGTGACCGAGGCGCCAGACCCACACCAGTTGGCGGATTTGTGTGCGCTTCTGATCGATGCGGTTGAGGGTGGCGCGTCATTAGGCTTTCTAAAGCCCTTGGACGAAGCACGGGCGAGGACCTATTGGGAAAGCGTGTCCAAAGCGGTCCAAGCGGGCGATAAGGCCTTGTTGGTCGCCGAGATTGAAGGCGCGATCTTGGGCACGGTGCAAGTCGTCCTAGATATGCCGCAGAACCAGCCTCATCGGGGCGAAATCTCGAAAATGATCGTGCACACACGGGTGCGCCAATTGGGCCTTGGTATGCGCTTATTGGAGGCGGCCGAAGATCGGGCACGGCTTGCTGGCAAGTCTCTCTTGATGCTGGACACCCAGACAGGCTCTGCCGCTGAACACCTGTATCGAAAAGCGGGCTATAGCCCCCTGCCGCCCTTGCCAGATTATGCTTTGACGCCCGATGGCGAACTTGCCCCCACGACGATATTTTGGAAGCGGATTTAGCCCCCACCAGAACCTTACCAGCATTTAACTGGCCCGCCACAGAGGCTTCTGGCAGGACTTGGGTGGGACGATCTGAAACTGGGGAAATCAAGATGAAACTCAAATTGGGTGCGGCAGCAGCGCTGGTGCTGGCAAGTGCATTGGGCGGATGCGTCAGCATTAATGTCAATGAGATGGACGAAAAGGTCGACGTGGCCCCAACCCCGTCCGCTCTCATCGGCACATGGGATGTCTCGCTCTATAGCGACCCAAATGCAGAGCCGAGCAAGACCGAATTTGTCGTCACAGAAGTCACAGCCGGGACTTTCAAAGGCACGTTCTATGGCAGCGAGATCCAAAATGGCCGATATACGATTAAGGGAAATGAGATCGTGTTTGCCGGCCGCACCGCCGATTTGTCTGGGGCTTACTGGCATTCCGGCCGCTTGCGCGCCAACGCAATCATTCAGGGGCAAACCCTGTCAGATGGCCGCAATTTCCTGATGGCTTGGACGGCACGGCGGAAGCGCTAGAGTCCCTGCAAACTTTAGGTGCGCACGACTTTCAGTAGTTTGCGCTCCAACACATCCAATGTCGCGGCCAGTTCATGGCCGCGCTTCAAGACTTGGCCAGCGGAGCCCAACACACTCCACTGGCCTTGTTTGGAGGCCAAAGCCGGGCGCTTCTCAATCCGGCACAGCGGGTTCTCGCTAGCCCGGCGAAAGATTGAGAAGGTCACAGCATCAGGACCATCATCAATGGCATAGTCGCGCCATTCACCCGCCATTTGGCCGCGCCCATAGAGGTTAAGGATTACATCAAATTCACGCCGCTCAAACCAGATCTTGGGCGCTCGGCGCGGCAATGGATGGGTGGAAGATTCAAAGCTCATGCCCCCATCTAGGGCCTGTTTGAACGCCCTGACAAGAGGTTGCCTTTATTTACGCGCGCAGCCCTTCAGACCGCGACCAGCCCCATCGGCTTCGGCCCATAGGTGGTTTCCCAACTGGTGGCCTTGGTGACGAGGAAGGTCTTGGACTTCACCGTATCCAATTCCATGAAATCGCCGCGCACGCTGTCTGGCGTGATGCTCACCAAGGTATAGCCGCGCTTGGTCTCGTCATGCCATTCGACTTCGGGATTGGCGCGGGTGATCAACTCGTTTAGGGCAGCCCCTTCTAAGCCGAAATTGGCAAAGGTGTCTGCGATGCTTGGGCTTGTCACAGATGTACCGCCAAACTCCACACCGCGAACTTCGCCCCCGGCATCTTTCAACGTATTGGCCCAAGCGGCGTGTGTATCGCCCGTACAGACGATCAGGCGCGCGCCAGCCTCCTTGGCAGAGGCATAGAGACGCTCGCGCGCTGCAGGATAACCATCCCACGCGTCGAGATTGAAGGGCACGTCAAATTGCGAGAGCTCAAAAAAGGCCTTGGTCTGTGGGCGCGCTTTGGCAACCGCTTCGAGAACCTTTGGCGGAAGCCCTGCGTTGAAATTGGGCGAGGTGACGCGACCCATAATCACCTGATTGCCCAAGACCTGCCACTTCTTGCCGGCCTTTACGGACTTCGTCAGCGCTTCTGCCAGCCAAGCCTGTTGGCTCGCACCCAACATTTCACGGTTGGGATCATTTAGCTTTTTGGCTTTAAAGCCTGCCACATCGGGCAGCGCCATCACGCCTTGCGGCAGATTGCGCGAGTCTAAGCTTGAAAGGCGCGCTGGATCGGTGATTTTGACAGGCTGGCCAGAGGTGACATCAAATAGGCCAAGTTCAAGATCCGTTTCATAATCCAATTGGAAGGTGCGCGCCATGACGCGGGTTTCCAGCATCACGATGGTCGCCAGATCGCCCCACTCAAAGGTACGATTGATGGCTTCAAACGACTTCCCGGGAGCCGGATTGCGCAAGGGCATCCACTCATAATAGGCCTGAAGGGCAGCAGCCTTGCGCAGGTTCCAAGGACCTTCCGTTGCCGGATTATGATTTTCTGCCCCGTCCTTATAGGCGTCATTCGACGTCTCATGATCGTCCCACGTTACCATCCAAGGCGCGCAAGCATGAGCGGCCTGAAGGTCGGGATCGGTGCGATATTGGGCATAGCGCTGGCGGTAATCGGCCAATGTCGTAATTTCTTTTGGCGGCTGCGGGACCCGCCCGACCGTCTTACCCCATTCAGTGGCATATTCACCGGGGCCATATTCATAGATGTAATCGCCGACATGCAGGACCAAATCGACATCGCCACGTCGCGCAATGGCTTGATAGGCGTTAAACCAGCCAGCGGGGAAGTTGGAGCAAGACACGAGCGCGATATTCAATCGCTCACCACCTGTTGCCGGGGCCGTCTGGGTACGGCCAATGGTGGAAGTTTCGGTCCCGACGGAGAAGCCGTAATAATAGATGGTGCCGGGCTTCAGACCCGTGACATCAACCTTCACCGTGTGGTCGCGGCTGGGGCCTGTTTTGACGCTGCCGCGCTTGATGACATGGGTCAGTGCTGAATCTGTGGCGACTTTCCACGTCACCGTCACGTCACTGCCCGGAATGCTAGGGCTGACCCGCGTCCAGATGATCACTTGGGTGGTCAATGGATCGCCACTGGCAACGCCGTGGGCAAACAGGGCTTGTTCAGCAGCCGCGGCAGAAGCGGTGCACGCAGCAGCAACAAATGCGCCCGATGTCAGGGCAGCTCGACGGGTAAGGGCCATGGTAACCTCCAATGACCTCTTCCATGCGCTTGCTTTACTCATTTGCCAACACCCCGGTTGCGTAGCTTCGGGGCGATAAAGCGATTTGGCGACAGTCCCGTGTCCGTACCATGACGATCACGCGACGATTTCAGGTTAATTGGGCACCAGCCAAGCGCGGTTGGTGCCCAATTTTTGGCCGATCAAACGAACTCAAGCACTTTCACATAGCGCACTTGTGGCAGGGCTTTGAGCTCTGCTTGAAGCGCGGCTGGCACCGATTGGTCGATACCAACCAAAGCAATGGCATCTTCGCCTTCGGCCACACGACCCAGATTGAAGGTGGCGATATTGATGCCCGCAGTGCCAAGCATGGTGCCCAAAGCGCCAATAAAGCCCGGGGTGTCGGAGTTATTGATGAACAACATGCGGGTATGGAAGGCGGCTTCAAACGCCATGCCTTTGACTTCGGTGATGCGGGGCTGTCCGCCGATAACTGCCCCTGCAACCGTACGCCATTTGCCGCCGGTTTGCACCTTCACCCGGATCAAGCTGTCATAGGTGGGCGAGAGGTCGCGCTTGGATTCGCTGAACGGTGTACCACGATCTTTCAGGATCGTCGGTGCACTGACCATATTGATATCGGCCAGGAGCGGCTTCAAGATTCCGGCCAGCAGCGAGGCGGTCAATGGCTTGATATTGAGGCCTGTGACTTCGCCCTCATACTCGACTTCAATGGCTTCCAAACCGTCATCGACGATTTGACCAGCAAAGGCACCGAGCTTTTCGCACAGCGCGATAAAGGGTTTCAGCTTTGGTGCTTCTTCGGCGGTGACTGATGCGGTGTTGAGCGCATTGGTGACAGCACCCGTCAGAACATAGTCCGCGATTTGTTCGGCTACTTGCAGCGCGACATTTTCTTGTGCTTCGGTGGTGGAAGCCCCCAAGTGCGGCGTGGCGGTGAAGTTCGGGCAACCGAACAGCACGTTGCTGGTTGCAGGCTCTTCGGCGAACACGTCAAAGGCAGCAGCCCCCACACGGCCCGTCTTCAGATGCTCAGCCAAGGCTGCTTCGTCGACCAAGCCACCGCGTGCGCAATTGACGATGATCACGCCCTTTTTCGTTTTGGCGAGGTTTTCAGCCGACAAAACATTGCGGGTCGTTGGCGTCAAAGGTACGTGCATGGTGATGGCGTCTGCGCGCGCCAACAACTCGTCCAACTCAACCTTTTCCACACCAATCTCAACCGCACGCTCGTGGCTGAGGAATGGGTCATAGGCGACGACTTTCATCTTCAGGCCCAAGGCACGGTCAGCGACGATGGAGCCGATATTGCCGCAGCCGATCACACCCAAGGTCTTGGCGTAAAGCTCGACCCCGTTGAACCGGTTCTTTTCCCACTTGCCGGCTTGGGTGGAGGCGTCGGCTGCGCCGATTTGGCGCGAGGCGGCGAACAACATGGCAATGGCATGTTCTGCCGTGGTGATCGCATTGCCAAACGGCGTGTTCATGACGATGACGCCGCGAGCAGTTGCTGCTGGAATGTCGACATTGTCGACCCCAATGCCGGCGCGGCCAATGACTTTCAGCTTGGTTGCGGCGGCCAAAACGTCGGCATCGACTTTGGTGGCCGAGCGGATGGCCAAGCCATCATAATCGCCAATGCAAGCGATCAGCTCATCCTTGGTCATGCCGGGCTTATAATCGACGGCGACATTGCGGTTCTTGAAAATATCAATAGCGGCTTGGCTGATCTTATCCGAGATCAAAACGCGTGGTTCGGTCATGGGTTTGGTCCTTAGGTGCAAATATCGCGGGTCGATTGACGATCCTCAGCGACAGGCAAAACAAAATGATGGGGGGAGGAGCCCCCTCCCCCGGGTGGCGGGAGAGGAGGAAATCAGGAAAAGCTTGAAGCTTAAAGGTCTGCGACGAGCGTCTCAAACGCCCAATCGAGCCATGGGGTCAAGGCAATCACATCGTCTGTATCGATAGTCGCCCCACACCAGAGGCGCAGACCCGGAGGGGCCGCACGATAGGCCGCGGCATCCAAGGCAACGCCTTCTTTATCCAAGAGGCCCGCAAGCTTCTTAGCAAAATCGGCTTGGCCTTCGTCCGATAGGCCCGTGACGCGGGGATCAACGACTTTCAAGCACACAGAAGTGTTGGAGCGGCTTTCAGGCGTCGCAGCCAAAAAATCGACCCAAGCGGTCTTGTCGACCCATTCGGCAATCGCGCCCAAATTGGCGTCCGCACGGCCATGCAGGCCAGCCAAACCACCGACGCTTTTCGCCCAGTTGAGCGCGTCAATATAGTCTTCCGTGGCCAGCATCGATGGGGTGTTGATGGTCTCACCCTCAAAAATGCCTTCCACCAATTTCCCGCCCTTGGTCATACGGAACAATTTCGGCATGGGCCACGCAGGATTATAGCTTTCGAGGCGTTCCACGGCGCGGGGCCCAAGGATCAGCATGCCATGCGCACCTTCGCCGCCCAGAACTTTCTGCCAAGAGAAAGTCACGACATCGAGCTTGTCCCAATCCAAAGCTTGGGCAAAGGCCGCCGACGTTGCATCACAAATGGTGATGCCTTCGCGGTCGGCTGGGATCCAGTCGGCGTTGGGCACGCGGGTGCCAGAGGTGGTGCCATTCCAAGTGAAGATCACATCATGGGTTTTGGCAGGGACTGCGGCGAGATCAGGCAATTGACCATAGTCAGCCTTGATCACCACAGGGTCTAATTTCAATTGCTTGACGGCATCGGTGACCCAATCCTCGCCAAAGCTTTCCCAAGCCAAGGTCGCCACAGGCTTTGGCCCCAGCATGGACCACATGGCCATTTCAACAGCGCCCGTGTCCGAGCCTGCGACAATGCCGATGCGATAGCCGTCTGGCACCTGCAGCACTTCGCGCGTCAGATCGATCGCGAGTTTCAGGCGGGCTTTACCGGGTTTGGAACGGTGAGAACGACCGAGGACAGCACCCGACAAAGCGTCGAGACTCCAATTGGGGCGTTTTTTGGTGGGACCCGAAGAAAACCGAGGGTCAGCGGGCCGCATGTGCGGCTTAGGGGTATTCGCGTTCATGTTACTCCCATCCTTTCAGATGAGCGCCCGCCGGTGGGAGCGGGTGGCCCACGGCGCACAGACACGATGTCGGCCTAGAATGCAAGCGACAATTTTATGAATGCGGCCCAGCCGCCACCTGCCGGTCAGGCGATGACCCTTGTGGAATCGGGGTTTGAGCGGGGTGTAAAAAGGGGGTTTGCCCGACTGGGAGAGGCGAGATGCAGCAGTATGTTGCACCAGATCGTTTACCAGAAAGACAAAGGGCGCATCCCGGTATCGGAATGTGCCCCAAGTAAGACCAGCTTAAAGTCAGCCAATGAAGGAATTTATTTCTTCGGCTTGCGATCCGTCGCGACTGCGGTCGTGACCTTCATTTTTTTGTTTTGGAAGGTCAGCGCATCGGATGGCGTCAGGATTGGACGACCAATCATGATGCCCATGGTGATGGACTGAACCACGAAATAGGTTTCGCCGGGTTCCACTTCCAAGCGCAGGGTATCGGTCACTTCCGATTGAATGTTGAATTCGCGCGGACCGGGATCAACCACATGCACGAAATAGCTGCCGTTTTGCAGTTTCCCAATGCCAGTATCGCCTTCGCGGATGGAGAAGCTCAGTGCCGCACCGGTCAGTTTTGATTGGCGGAAAAAGACCACTTGGCCCTTGCCTTCGGGGGGAGCCATGATTGGGTTAGGGCCCGGGAAGGCGACGGCAGCTGGTGCAGGCGCAGGCGCTTCTGGTGCTGCCGCAGGTGTCGCTTCGGCAGGAGGCGGCGTTGGTTCGGTGGCGGGTGCCGCTGGCGGCGCGTCTGCTGCTGGTGGGGCCGCGGCTGGTGCAGGATCAGCAGGTGGTGTTGTCGCTGCCGTTTGAGCTAAGGCGGATGAACCGGCCATCGAGAATGCGATTAAACTGACGGTGGCGATAAGCCCCCGAATATCAAATTGAGGCTTGTTCGTCGTTGCAGTTTTCATAGCGCAAATCTCCAAAAGCTATGATGAGGAAAGGGAAATGCGAGGCCGATTAGGCCTAGCAGCATTCACGGTGCCGTGGCGGGGGCTGCCGGAACAAAAGGCGCGGCAAGCTTTGCGGTTGCCCAAGCACCTGCCGGAATCTCAACATGCCCGCCTGAAATCAGAAAGCTCGCCATGCCGATATAGGGGACAAAGCTGGTCGCTAGCACGACATTGGTTCTATCTTCGCCGCCTATGGGCCGCAATTGTAGGCCGCGAATGCCGATTGTGGTTCCGTCTAGCGTCAAGAAACGCCCCGCAATAACAAGCTTACCCGGCTTACCACCAATGCCTGGCTTACCGACATCGATCACTTCACCTGTCCCAGGTGTGCCAGCGGGGACCACAATTGTGTCGCCAATTTTGAGGGGCTGGGCGAGCTTTAATGCGAACTTGTCACCAACCTTGCTGGTCTTGGTTGAAAGCAGTTCGGTGATCTCGATATCCATCGGCGTGCCAGCTGGGATAGAAGCGATGCTGGCGGCGGGCGCAGCAGCCGGACTTGCGGCCGGTGCAGTTACTTGTGCAACAGGCTGTGCAGCGTATGACATTGCGGGGATCAAAAGGCTCGAAAAAATCGAGAGCGCGGTAACAAGTTTAGTAAAATTCATCATAATTCCGCACTACCATAAGGTCAGAAGCGGTCAAATATTTTCAACAGTGATCACTTTAAGGTGATCGAAGCGGGTTAAAACGCTGTCAGACGGTTCCTTTAAGAAACCACCAATTCCCGTATCTCGACCGTCCCGCCAGATTCAAAAGTCGGATTGCCGGCTAAGGCGGCGCGGGCGACCTCTAAGTTTTCTGCTTGGATCTTGATATAGCCCGTGAGCTGGCGCGTGAGTGGGGCTGCGTCGCCTTGCTTTCGAAACGCCTGCCCTTGCCCAATGGAGCTGCCGCCTTGAAAGCTGCCCGTCTCGATCAAGCGACCAATATAGGCCTCCCAATCCGCATCGCGCTCTGGGCTGGTCGTGTCGGCATGCATCAAGAGGATAAAGTCTTTCATCGTCAGGTCCGTTCTTTGGCGTGAGCATACTCAAACTAGCCCATGCTTCTCCTTCCGAAACTTAACGATGCTAGCATGGAATAAATCTAGAAAGCGAACCAAGGCAACAATTCCAATTTTGATGATTTCCGACCAAAATTTCATTTGCTCCATGTCTTGGGCATCATAACCATAGCTTGGGTCGAGCAAGCCATTTAAATCTCGATAGTAACCCATTCCACCAAAGAGTGCTGGTTCTATCTCTTTTCGACTGTCCAATGGGCCGTCGGTGACGTACAATCGCATGTCAAAGTTCAAACGGCGAACCAGCCCAAAGCGGCCCGCCCTTGAGTCTCCGTCTAAACCAAAAAACACTTTCACCCCAGTTTCAGCGTCTTCCTTTGCAATTACTGGCGCAATAGTCCCAAATCGCGCCTTGATTTTCTTAAATCCGTAGGATTTCGCTACCTTAAGTGCAAACTCACGGATTTCAGCATTGCTCATCACATATTCCGCGCAGTTTGACGGAAGAAACTGTAATTCGGCTATCCTGCGTTCCAATATTGGTCCCTCTATCAATCTGTTTCGATCAGCTTGGGACAGAGCAGCAAAAAAGCTATCTCGAAGCGTTAATATCGGACGAGGTGGCTCTGGCTCCCATTCCATTTTCCCATCGACACGGACACCGCTAAGATGCGAGTAGGCGACATTGTCTTGCTCGGCCAAGAATTCAGCAGGCGAAAACTGCGCCTCGCAAATCGCAGCGTTCAACTCCGCGTAAACGCGATCAACTTGGAAGCCTTCTGCATGAAGTGCATCTCGGATTTCTTGGATACCGCGCCATCCCCTCAAATTCATCGGAAAATCCTTCAAGTCCTATTTGTTTGATCAATGCATGTACCGACGCTACGGACGAAACCCATTGCAGCCCTATAAGACACAGTGGTCAAGCCGAACCTGAAGTTAGCCCCCACTGAGGCAACCCCACACCCTAACTCACCCTCCCCGTAATCCACCCATCCGCCCACTGCGTATCCAATCCCATGTCCTCTTTACCCTTTGACCCCACCCCGCAAGCCTTAAGCCGCGTTGATTGGACGGGCACACGGGCGGCTGGCTTGGCGCGGCTGGAGGCGTTTTTGCCCGCAGCAGGGGCAGCCTATACCCGCGCGCGCAATACAGATTTAGGGCCTGATGACCGATCAAACGTGTCGGCCTTGTCGCCTTGGCTCGCGCGCCGCTTAATCACCGAAGAAGAAGTCGTCAGCCGCGTGATGGCGTGCCATGGCTTTGTGAAGGCAGAGAAATTCATCCAGGAAGTCTATTGGCGCAGCTATTGGAAAGGCTGGCTGGAGATGCGGCCACAGGTTTTGACGCGCTTCAACCAAGACCGCCTCGCCTTGAAACAGACCGTCGCCGAAGACCCAGCGCTTGCCCAAAGGCTGGCGCGTGCCAAAGCGGGCGAGACGGGCATTGCCTGCTTTGATGCGTGGGTGCGCGAGCTGACGACTTTGGGCTGGCTCCACAATCATGCACGCATGTGGTTTGCCAGCATTTGGATTTTTACGCTGGAATTGCCGTGGCAATTGGGGGCTGACTTCTTCTTCAAGCATTTGCTCGACGCCGATGTCGCGTCCAACACGTTGTCGTGGCGTTGGGTGGCGGGCCTGCATACCAAGGGCAAGCATTATCTGGCGCGCGCCAGCAATATTGAGACCCACACCCTGGGCCGCTTTAACCCTGCTGGCCAATTGGCCGAAAATGCGCTGCCTTTAGATGAGCCCTTTTTACAGACCGGCCCCGGTGCCCTGCCCGAGCGTGAAATCTTGTTTGAAGAGCGCATCGGCCTATTGGTGCATGGCGAGGATCTGCATCCAGAATCTCTACCGCTCTCAGCCAAAGTGGTGGGTGCTGGCTTGTTGCATGTGGCCGAGATTGGGCCAGCGGACGGCGCGAAGAACAAATTTACACGTCGGGCCGAGCAAGATGCCTGTAACCGCCTCGAACAAGCCTTTGGTGTGGAAGCCCCTTTAATGGCGTCGTTAGATGAGGTGCTGAATTGGGCTGTGGGTTTGGACGTGAAAGAGATTGCGACACCCTATGCGCCCGTTGGCCCCATTGCTTGGCATGTGACAGACCTTAAGCGAGCTTTGGCGGATCAGGGAATCCGGCTCGTCCAAGTACGTCGATCTTGGGACAGCCGGACTTGGCCCTTAGCCACCGGCGGCTTCTTTAAGCTAAAAGAGAAATTGCCTAATCTGGTGCGTGATTTGGACCGCGCATGATCGAGGTCGTCTGGTTCAAGCGTGACCTGCGGGTGCATGACCATGCGCCTTTGCTAGCCGCCCATCAGAGCGGCAATTCTGTCCTGCCGCTTTATATCTTAGAGCCAGAATTGTGGGCTCAGCCTGAATTGTCTGGCCGCCACTTTGATTTTCTCACAGAGTGCCTGTCGGATTTAGATGACGCGCTGAAAGGCCGCGGGGCTGGTCTGGCAGTGGAAATGGGGGAGGCCTGCGACGTGCTGGCCCGCCTTCACGCTAGCCACGGCATTTCTGCGATCCACGCGCATGAAGAGACGGGCCTCCTCTGGACCTATCAGCGCGACAAGGCCGTGCGCGCTTGGGCCAAGCGCACGGGTATTCCTATTATTGAGTATCGCCAGCATGCCGTCTGGCGTGGCCCTACTAGCCGCAATGGCTGGTCTAAGCGCTGGGATCAGATGATGGCGAGCCCACCCATTGAGGCACCTGAAACCATCCGCTTTGCCAATTTGCCCAGTATCTTTTTGCCAGAGGCGCAGGCGCTTGGCATCTCCCCTGACCCCTGCCCGGATCGACAAAAGGGCGGACGCCGTGAGGCAGTCGACCTCCTCAAAAGCTTTCTAGCCGTGCGCGGCCGAAACTACCGAAAGGCCATGTCGAACCCTGCTGAAGGCGCTGAAGCTTGTTCGCGCCTCTCTCCGCATTTGGCGTTCGGGACAATCTCGATGCGGGAGGCCTATCAAGCAGCTAGCCGTGCCCAAGCACGTCATCTTGCAGCCGATGATAAGGTTTATGCCGCGTCTATTTCATCCTTTTTGGCGCGCTTACACTGGCACTGCCACTTCATTCAGAAGCTGGAGGATGAGCCTGAAATCCAAATCCAAAACATGCACCGGGCCTATGATGGCCTGCGGCCAGCGCGCCCCGAAGACGTGGCCTTGGCGAAAGCTTGGATTGCAGGGCGGACGGGCTTTCCCTTTGTCGATGCCTGCATGCGATCGTTGGATGCAACTGGCTGGTTGAACTTCCGCATGCGCGCCATGGTGATGAGCTTTGCGAGCTACCACCTTTGGCTTGACTGGCGCTTGCCTGCGACCTTGCTCGCTCGTCAGTTCACGGATTTTGAGCCGGGCATTCATTATAGCCAAGCGCAGATGCAATCCGGCACCACAGGGATCAACACGCCACGCATCTATAATCCGGTCAAACAATCACTTGATCAGGACCCTGTTGGCACATTCATCCGGCGCTGGGTACCAGAATTGGCCCATCTACCGACGGCCTTGATCCATGAACCTTGGAAGACCAGCGCACAGGATGTGACCCCGTCCTATCCCGCCCCGTTAGTCGATCATGTGGCGGCAGGTGCCTTTGCGCGGGCTGAGATTCACCGCGTCCGCAAGGGCGATGGGCACAGGGACTTGGCCCATATCATCCAAGAACAGCATGGCAGTCGAAAGTCGGGGATCAAGCAAGTTACTGAGGCTAAGGTACATGCGCGCAAAAAGGCCGAGAAGCCAAACCAACAGATCAGCTTTGATTTTTAATAGAAAAGCGCGCGAGCCAACTGCTCGCGCGCCCTTATATGCGGAGATGGGATGATAGCACTTAGGGAATGGAGCGCAGAACCGCACTGGCTGCTGCAACAACCGAAGCAATGCGCAGTGCAGCTTGGATGTTGAGGGCGGGAACCGCGTGCTTCTTCAACTCAACTTCGTGGCTGTCGAGGCACATGCCGCAGCCATTGATTGCCGAGACTGCCAAGCTCCACAATTCAAAGTCAACTTTCTCAACGCCTGGGTTGGCCAGCACATTCATGCGCAAGCCAGCCCGCAAGGTTTGATACTCGTGATTGCTGAGAAGGTGCAGCGAGCGATAATAGACATTGTTCATCGCCATGATGGCAGCCGCAGCGTGCGCCGCGTCGATGGCCTGTGGCGTCAAGCGCGCAGCGGCTTCTGTTTCAAAGGCTTTGACGACTTGGGGCTGACCGATTGCAACAGCGGAGGCCAAGAAGGCACCCCATTTTTGCTGGTCAGTTAGGGTCGTTTCATTGGCCAGCGAGCCAAGATTCAAGCGGATGTCTTTCGCATAATCGGGAATGAGTTCGCGCAATTGTTCAAGCGTCATGGGGAAATCCTTGGGGAGGTAGAGAAATAGGGTGCGTCGGAACAACGGGCTCGTCCCATCATCCGACGCACGCCAAATCTGGTTTAAAGCACGGCGCCGCCGGCTGGGCGGTTGCATGGGCACAATTCGTCGGTTTGGAAACCGTCGAGCAAGCGCAGAATTTCGTCTGGGTTGCGGCCGACGTTCAAATTATTGACCGATGCGTGCTGGATCACATTGTTTGGGTCAACCAAGAAGGTCGCGCGCAGGGCAACGCCTGCACCCTTCTCGCGCACGCCCAAGCCATCCACCAAGTCACCCTTGGTATCGGCAAAAGCATATTGCTTCATATTGCCCAAATCTGGGTGCTCACGGCGCCATGCCAACTTGCAGAACTCATTGTCGGTCGAACCGCCCAAGACAACGCAATCGCGGTCCGCAAATTCGCCCACCAATTTGTCAAAGCCAACGATTTCAGTTGGGCAAACAAAGGTGAAGTCCTTTGGGTAAAAATAGATCAGCTTCCACTTACCTTCGAAGCTGTTCTGAGTGATTTCGAAGAAAGCGCTTTCGCCATTTTCTTCATGAGCTTTGAAACCAGGCTTCACGCCGGTCACGGTGAATTCAGGGAGGGTATCGCCAACAGTTAACATTATTATTTTCTCCGTGGCTGTTCGACTGATTGAACAGCACGAGGGCGATATAGAGCTGGTTTTGAGAAAGACAAATTGATTGAAGAAATAAATTCAATAAATTCAATCTATATAAAATTTCTCAGCTGATGCTGCCCCGCTCTAAAGTGACGAATCAACTCCCCTGCACGAGGTGCATATTCTTCAGGTAACCACAGGTCAATTTGCAGTTTTGCTGCAGCGATCATCACGTTGAATTGGATAGATTTTGTGATTTCTAGGTATGCGACAGACTTTGATAACTAGGCCAGTATTAGCAAGCACTTGTGAGTAATATCCATTTATTAAGCATTTTACGGTTACCCTAAGGGCAGATACTGAACGCTCTTAACGGGGCACTTTTAGGAAGTTTGAGAACAAAAAGAGCGCCTTCGAGCTAGCATCCAATCGCCTTCCGACAGTGATGCCAACCAATCCACCAAACCGTCCAAAAACAAGAAACAAAGTGGAACCTCTCGAAGACCAATTAGTCGCCAGAGAAGCGGGGAAGAAGACAATGACGCTACAGACAAAAGCAGTGGCCATCGGGAGTCTAATGGCTTTGCTTCAAATCGGAACCCCGGTGTTTGCCGAAGGCAAGAAACCTCTTGATAGTTTGCGTGGCGCTTTAGAGCCCAGCGGTTTGTCAATCGAGGCAGAATATACCGGCGAAATGATCACCGCCCACAAGGGTGCTGCAGACGGCAAGTCCTATTATCTCGACAACGTCAATGTGATGCTGACCTGGGATCTCGAGAAGGCCTTCGGCCTGAGCGGAACCACTTTTTATATGAATGTGTTGGGCAATTCGGGTGACCGCCCGAATGATGCCATCGGCACCTTGGAAGGGGTTTCCAACCTCGAAGTCGCCGATGGCCGCTTCAAAGTCTATGAATTTGCCTTTGAAAAGAAGTTTGGCGACAAGGGTGCCGTCTCTTTTGGCTATATCGATCTCAATGCACATTTTTATGCCACCGACGCGTCCGGCCTCTTGGTCGGCCCTCCATACGGGATTGGCACGGAACTCGCGGCAACGGGTAGTAATGGACCTGCTATCTTCCCATCAACCGCCTTAGCCGTGGTCGGCACAATCAATCCGACCGACGAGAGCTATTTGCGTTTGGGTGTGTTTGGTGCGCGCGCCCATAATTGGGGCGATCCCGGCTCGCCAAACAATTTCAATGAGGGTGCGCTCACCATTGCCGAAGCAGGTCTGACCAGCAAAGGTCTGCTGGCTGTCGGTGCTTGGCGCTATACCGACAAGGCCCCTGCCTATAAGTCCAGCGGACCCGCCGGTTCGATCCATCCTTGGGGCATTTATGGCCTGGTAGAGCAGCCCTTGATGGAGACAGACTCCGGTCGGGCAGTCACGGGCTTTGTGCGCGCCGGTTATTCCGACGGTGAGACTTCAGACTTCCAAGGTTCGGTCACAGCAGGGATTTTAGTCGACCAAATCATTTCTGGCCGCCCCAACAGCCAATTCTCATTGGGCGTTCGTCGGGCCTATGTTTCTGACCTATTCAAAGACACGGCACGCTTAGCTGGCGATGACCCATTGGATGCAGAATCTGGCGTCGAAGTCGCTCTCGCGGACCAATTGGGCTCTGCGGTCACGCTGCAAGGCAGCCTCCACTACGCCCCTAACCCCGGCGGGATAAGAGCAGCGGAAGACGCAGTGGTCTCCAGTGTTCGCCTCTCCGTCGCTTTCTAGAGATAAGCCATTGAAAATGAACTCGGTTCCGGCCGCACAAGTCAAAATCAGGAGTAGAGTGATATGAAAACGATTAAGCAAAAGGTCTGGGCGGGCGGTGCCGCCGTTTCCTTGATGATCGTCGTCTGTGCCGGCGCGGGCATCTGGTCCGCCAATGCACTCATCAGTTCTAAGAAATTGGTGGATCAAGCCTCCAAAATGTCCAAGATGCACATGCAGGCCGATATGATGCATGACGCCATTCGCGGCGATGTCCTGAACTCGATGCTGGCTGCCGACCCCACTTACGGGATTGACCCCAAAGTGGCTGAAGCTGATCTCGCCGAACACACCAAATCCTTCTCGGAGTCGATTGAACAATCCAAAGCGCTGTCGCCAGACCCCAAACTGATTGAACTGGTCACCGTGCTTGAACCCGAGCTTGTAACCTATGCCGAACGTGCACAGGCGATCCAGAAAATCACAGCGACTGGCGAGCGGCCCTCCCCTGAGCTGTTGAAGCAGTTTAGCGACCAATTCTCGGTCGTTGAAGAAAAAATGGAAGGCCTCGGCGATGAAATTGCGGCCTTTAGTGCCACTGCCGTGCAAAAGTCCACGCTGACGGGTAATGTCGCCATCTCGATCATGATGGCAATTCTTGTCCTTGGCTTGATCTTCTCTGCTGGCCTGATCTGGTTTGCAGTCAGAAGCATCATCGTACCTTTGGCGTCTTTGCAGTCCGCCTTGTCAGACCTCGCCAAGGGCAAATCCGATGTCGAGCTGACCGAAGTCGACCGTGCGGACGAAATTGGCGCAATCGCGGGCTCCGTTGTTGAATTGCAAGACATGCTCGCGAACAAGGCCAAGGCGGAAGCCGAGGAAGAGGCCAATCGTCAACAAGCCGCAGCGCAATTGCGTCAGCGTGACGAAAACGTCAACCGCGCGCGCGCCCAACAACAAGCCGAAATCGTCGCCGCTTTGGGTAGCGCACTTGGCCGCTTGAGCGATGGCGATTTGACCTCGACAATCAGCGAAGAATTCCCAGAGGAATTCAAGCAAATTCGCGAAGACTATAACCAAGCCGTCAGCACGCTGCAGGAAGCCCTGACTTTCGTGGCAGCGAACGCAACCTCCATCCGCGGGGGCGCAACTGAAATCGCCAATGCCGCTGATGATTTGTCGCGCCGCACCGAACAACAAGCCGCAAGCCTTGAAGAAACCGCTGCTGCCCTTGATGAGGTGACGGCCACAGTCAACAAAACCGCAACCGGTGCGCGTCAGGCCTCAACCGTTGTTCGCGACACACGCGGTGAAGCCGAAGTTACAGGTGCTGTGGTAAGCGACGCCGTCGCTGCCATGACAGCGATTGAGGAATCCGCTCAGAAAATCAGCCAAATCATCGGCGTGATCGATGAAATCGCCTTCCAAACCAACCTCTTGGCCCTGAATGCCGGGGTGGAAGCAGCCCGTGCTGGGGATGCAGGACGTGGCTTTGCCGTCGTGGCCTCTGAAGTCCGCGCGCTGGCTCAACGCTCTGCCGATGCTGCGAAAGAGATCAAAACCCTGATCTCCTACAGCTCTGCGCAAGTTAGCTCAGGCGTGACCTTAGTGGGTCGCAGCGGTGAATCCTTGACCCGTATCGTGGCCCGCGTCGGTGAGATTGATGCGCTGATCTCAGAGATCGCAGCCTCGGCACAAGAGCAAGCAACCGCCCTTGGCCAAGTGAACTCGGCGGTGAACCATATGGATCAAGTAACCCAGCAAAACGCGGCCATGGTGGAAGAAACCACGGCAGCTTGCCACGCCCTCAACCGTGAAGGGGATTCGTTGGAAGCCTCGCTGTCGAGCTTCAACCTCGGCATGCCAGCCAGAACCGCACGCGCGGCGCAGCCAATTCGCCCACAAGCGTCCAGCCATGTTTCGCCCGCCACCCGCAGAACCATCGCAGCCATTAAACCTATGGGCCGCGGCGGCGCAGCGGCGAAGCCAGCTGCCCAACCCGAAGCTGAGGACTGGGAAGAGTTTTGATTGAGATTGGGTGACATCACATGAACTCTTTCATGCTTCCCGCTAGTTTGGATACGCGCGCAGCCCCTGCTCTGCACGAAGCTCTGATGGGCTTTGACGGGCAACCACTGACGCTTGATGGCAGCCAAGTTGAATCCCTTGGCGGTCAGTGCCTCCAGATTCTGCTCGCCGCTCATGAGGTTTGGGCCAAGCACGAGACCCCATTTGCTATCGAAAATCCAAGTGATGCCTTCGCCGCCCAATGGTCGGCATTTGGGGCACCACTCCACCAGCTTAGTCCGCAAGGAGACCCGCAATGACAAAGAAGATCCTGACGGTCGATGATAGCCGCACCATGCGTGACATGCTGATGCTGGCGCTTAGCGATGCCGGCTATGAAGTCGTGCAAGCCGAGGACGGCATTGATGGGCTGGAGACGCTGGAACGCGAAGGAGCCGATGTCGTCATCACCGATATCAATATGCCGCGCCTGGATGGCTTTGGCTTCATCGAAGGTGTTCGCGCCAATCCGGCGCATCGCGGCCTGCCTGTTTTAGTGCTGACGACGGAAAGCTCTGCCGAAAAGAAGGCACGCGCCAAAGAAGCCGGTGCCACTGGCTGGATCGTGAAGCCGTTTGACCCCGTTAAACTGGTGGATGTTGTTCGCCGCGTTTCAGGATAAGCTAGCATGTCTGCAGACGATCCATTTGAAGCCATCAAGCAAACCTTCTTCCTTGAGTGCGAGGAATTGCTCACGGACCTTGAGGCCAGCGTCACCGCGCTGACTTTTGGCGATGGCGATGGGGAAACGATCAATGCCGCGTTTAGAGCCATTCACTCAATCAAAGGCGGCGCCGGCGCTTTTGGTCTCGAGGAATTGGTCCGCTTCGCCCATGTGTTCGAGACCTATATGGATGAGCTGCGCTCGGGCCGGAAAACCTGCGACGACATCGCCATTCGCGCCATGTTGCATGCATCCGACGTTTTGGCCGATCACGTCAGCTATGCGCGTGGCCTGATCCCGTCGATGGACGAAGAGCGCTCGCAAACGGTTGCCAATGAACTTCGCGCACTGATGGATGACGGCGGACCCGTGGTGGCAGCCACCGCCCCCGAGCCCAATCCTGTTGAAGACCCAATTGAAGCCGAGTTCGACTTCAAGCCAGTCATGTTTGACTTCGGCGATGACGCTGAAGCGCCCGAAGCACTGCCCCCCGAAGCTTGGGTAATCAGTTTCAAGCCCCATAAAAGACTTTATGAGACCGGCAATGAGCCCGCTTTGCTGTTGCGCGAATTGGCCCGCCTTGGACCTTGCCAGGTTACATTGGACACTTCCGAACTGGCGAGCTTAGCGGAATTGGCTGAGCCTGCGGCTTGCCTGAGCTGGAGCATTGTTCTTGACGCGCCGGTAGAGATGGAAGCCATCACCGAGATTTTTGAATTTGTTGAAGGCGAATGCGACCTCGTTATTCTGCCTAAATCGGATCCCTTGGCGGATGTAACGGACAGTTCGGCAGATGAGGTGGATATCGCAGCGCTGTTAGCGGCTGCCACTGCCCCGGCGCCGGCCGCCCCCGCTGCTGACGAAGTCGATATTCAAGCGCTGCTGGCCATGGCTACCGCCCCAATCGCGCCTGCGCCAGTCGCTGCTGCACCGGCCCCAGCAACGTCAGCTCCTGCTACAAATTCGGCCAAAGCCGCCGCCCCAGCGGGCAACGCTCCAACTGCTGCTGCTGGTGGCCAAGCCTCTATTCGGGTTGATCTCGACCGGATCGACAAATTGATCAACGTCGTCGGCGAATTGGTGATCCAACAAGCGATGCTGGCGCAAAGCGTTGCCGAATGTGGCATCGCCGCGTCTTCGACCGTCAAAGTCGGCCTCGAAGACCTAGAGCAATTATCGCGCGAAATCCAAGACAGTGTGATGGCGATCCGCGCCCAACCTGTGAAATCGGTGTTTCAGCGCATGCCCCGCCTCGTGCGCGAAGTCGCGGACATGACCGGCAAAAGCGTCCGCCTCATCACCGAAGGCGAGTCGACTGAGGTTGATAAAACCGTTGTGGACCGCCTAGCCGAGCCCATCACCCATATGATCCGCAATGCGATTGATCATGGCCTTGAAGATGTGGAAGGGCGCGCTGCCGCTGGGAAGCCCAAAGAAGGCATCATCAGACTCGCGGCGTTGCATCGCTCCGGCCGGATCGTCATTGAGGTTAGCGACGATGGCCGCGGCATCAATCGCGAGCGCGTGCGCAAAATAGCTGTCGACCGTGGCCTGATTGCTGCCGATGCCAATCTCAGCAATGAAGAGACCGACAATCTGATCTTTTTACCGGGCTTTTCCACGGCTGATACCGTGTCGGATATTTCTGGTCGCGGTGTCGGTATGGATGTGGTTCGTCGCTCGATCCAGCAATTGGGTGGCCGGATTTCGATTGCGTCCACCCCAGGCAAGGGTTCTGTTTTCACCATGAGCCTACCGCTGACTTTGGCCGTGCTCGACGGCATGGTGGTGCGCGCTGGCGGACAGACGCTGCTATCGCCGCTATCGTCCATCATTGAGAGCTTCACGCCGAAAGAAGGTGACCTACACCGGATTGGGGCGCGCGATTGGGTGATCCGGTTCCGCGACCGCTTCTTGCCTTTGATCGATACCGGACGGGTATTGGGCTTCTCCAAACCCGATTCGCCTGAGATCACGGGCCGTGATGGCATTGCGATTGTGGTTGAAAACGAAGGCGGCTCGCAAGTAGCCCTCTGGGTCGATGATATCCAAGGCCAGCGGCAAGTCGTGATCAAAAGCCTTGAGACCAACTACCGGAAAGTGGACGGCATCTCTGCTGCCACCATCCTTGGCGACGGACGGGTCGCCCTCATTCTCGATATTGATGCGCTGGTGGTTCTTGGCCGCCAGCAAGCCAACCAATCTGAATTCAAGATAGCGAGTTAACGACATGTCCGACCCCCTCAACACCCCTGAAGATGCGCAACAAGAATTGATGGCCTTCATGGCAGGCGGCCAGGAATTCTGTGTGGACATTATGGCCATCCGCGAAATCCGCGGCTGGACTGCGGCCACCCCTCTGCCCAAAACCCCGGGTTATATGAAGGGCGTGATCAACTTGCGCGGCACGATTTTGCCGATCTTGGACCTGTCTGCCCGCCTTGGGCTGGGCATGTGCGAGCCGAGCGGTCGTAATGTCATCATGGTGGTGCATATCGCCAATCGCTCAGTCGGCCTTCTGGTCGATTCAGTATCGGAAATCATCATGGTGAAAGCCAATGAGATCCAGCCAGCGCCTTCGGTTGCGATGGACGAAATGAAGGCCTTGATCATAGGGATCATTCCAGTTGGTCAAAGGCTGTTGAGCCTTTTGGACGTCAATCTGGTGCTTCCTGAAGTTGAAGTCGAAGCCGCATGAACGCTGCCCGGCAAGCCAAACGGAGCTTGGTAAGCGGCGACTATGTCATGACCGCGGACGATTTCGCGCAAATCGCCGCAACCTTGAAAGAGATGTCGGGTATCGTGCTGAGCGACGGGAAAGTCGCGCTGGCCTATTCCCGGCTGGCAAAGCGCCTGCGCATCCTAGGCTTGAGCAGCTTTGCTGAATATTGCGCGATGATTGACAGTGCCGATGGAGCGGATGAGTTGCAGGCTATGCTCGCGGCTTTGACGACGAACGTCACCCGCTTCTACCGCGAGCCCCATCACTTCGACACCCTGCACGATTTGTTTCTGTCAGACCTCGCACAAAAAGCTCGGTCTGGGGAGCGGGTGCGGCTTTGGTCTGCTGCCTGTTCAAACGGACAAGAGCCCTATTCGATGGCGATGACGGTGCTGACGGCTATGCCCGATGCGGCCAGCTTTGACGTCCGCATCCTTGCGACTGATATCGACCCCAACATGGTCGCAGAAGGCCGCGATGGTACCTATCGCAGCGAGCTTTTGGACCCAGTTCCACCCCAATCTCGTCAGCGCTTCTTTGAGGCCAGCTATGACGGCCATCTCGCAGCGCGCGCGTCCTTACGTGAGCTGACCCGCTTTAACGTGCTCAATCTGTTGGGCGCTTGGCCGATGAAGCACAAGTTTGACGCCATCTTCTGCCGCAATGTGGCAATCTATTTTGACGAACCGACGCAAGAGCGGATTTGGGCCCGCTTTGCGCAATGCCTGCACGAAGGGGGTCATTTGTTTATTGGCCATTCTGAGCGCGTGTCCGGGCCTGCGGAACGCTATTTTGAAGCGACCGGCCTAACCACCTACCGGCGGAGGCGCGCATGACAATTAAAGTTCTCGTCGTCGATGATTCCGCAACCATGCGACAATTGATTTCAGCGGTTCTCAACGCAGATCCTGAAATCGAAGTCGTAGGGGCCGCTGAAGAACCCCATGAGGCGCGCGCGATGATCAAGGCGCTATCGCCGGATGTGATCACGCTGGATGTCGAAATGCCCAATATGAATGGGCTGGAGTTTCTAGAAAAAATCATGCGGCTGCGGCCCATGCCGGTCGTCATGGTCTCAACCCTGACGCAAGCCGGCACCGAAGTCGCTTTGGCAGCGTTGGAACTGGGTGCTGTCGATGTTGTGGGCAAGCCGACAGGGGCGATCAGCCTCAGCACCGGCTTCCCCGACTTGATCGGCAAAGTGAAAGCGGCCGCGCAAGCCAATGTGCGTGCGCCGACCCAGCGTGAAACGGCCACGCCAGACGCAAGCTTCCGCGCCAAGTCCGGCCATGTGATTGCAATCGGCTCGTCCACCGGCGGGGTGGAAGCCCTTTTGTCGATTATCCCGCTTCTGCCAGAAACCGCGCCACCCATCGTGATCACCCAGCATATGCCGGCAGGATTCACCACAAAGTTTGCCGCACGTTTGGATAAAGCGTCTGCGATCCGCGTGACCGAGGCTGAAGACGGTGCCCCGCTAACGCCAGGGCACGCCTATCTGGCTCCTGGCAGTCATCTCCATTTGGAAGTCACCAACTCTCTGATGCCGCGCTGCCGGCTGGTGGAAGGCGATTTGATCAACGGGCACAAGCCTTCCGTGGATGCCCTGTTCCACTCCGTTGCGGCCCTGAACCGACCGACAACGGGTGTGATCCTTACCGGTATGGGGCGCGATGGCGCTGAGGGCTTGCTCGCTATGCGCCGAGCCGGCGCGGCAACCATTGGGCAGGATGAAGCCAGTTGCATCGTGTATGGCATGCCAAAAGCTGCGTTCGAACTTGGTGCGGTGGAGCGGCAAGTTCCGCTGCGCCGGATCGCTGAAGCTATTCTATCAACCTGTTCCATCCAAAAAAATCTTACCTAGGGAACCCGACCATGCCAGCCGCCAGCTCACTGAACGTTTTGGTTGTCGACGACCAGCAGTCCATGCGGATCTTAGTCAAGACGTGTCTGAACCAAATTGGGGTCAAGGACATTCGCGAAGCCGCCGATGGCGAAGCGGGTCTGCGGGAACTCATTGGCAAGCCTGCCCATTTGGTGATTTCCGATTACAACATGCCCAAGATTGATGGCTTGGCTTTCCTGCGCGCCATTCGCGCCCATCCGCCTGTCGCCAATACAGCCTTCATCATGCTGACCGGCCGTGCGGATGCGGAGCTGGTTCAGCGCGCAGTGCAATTTGGCGTCAACAATTTTCTGGTGAAGCCCTTCACCACTGCCCAGCTCAAAGCGAAGCTTGAGAGTGTTTTTGGAAAGCTGACATGAGCTTCAACGCAGACGTTTCCAGATTTGCCAAGCGCATCCATGTGAACCAAGGCGAACATTTCGCCAGCGGTGACCCAGAGGTGTGCCTGACCGCTATTCTGGGCAGTTGCGTAGCCATTTGCCTATATGACCCTGCCGCCAAAGTAGGGGGCATGAACCATTTCCTTTTGCCCGAAAACCCTGATTCAGTGCAAGCGCATGGCCGCTATGGGGCCTATCTGGCAGAGCTTTTGATCAATGATCTGATGTCCTTAGGCGCAATCAAGTCGCGACTGGAAGCCAAGGTTTTTGGTGGTGGGAAAATGTTCCAAGGCCTGCGCGATGTTGGTGCCACGAATGCTGCCTTTGCAAAGAAATTCCTCATGGATGAAGGCATACCCGTTCTGGGTGGCAGCACCGAGGGGACAAGCGCACGCCGAGTAGAGTTTTGGCCAACCACTGGCCGCGCCTTCCAGAAATTTGTCAGCCAAGACATGCCGCCGCCACCACCACCAAAGCCGATCTTGGAAACGTCTATTGGCGATGTGGAGTTGTTTTGATGACAGCCCTGCCCGCCCCAATCTTGTCGAAACTGGCGCAGGAACTGGCGACCATTCGGGCTGAGACCGCCTCCTTGGAGGACTTAGTCAGCGCCGGTGCGGCCAGCCTCGGCCCGGCCGGCATGATGGAAGCTCAAAAGCTCGACCATATTCTGCAATCGCTTGATGGCTTGACGACTTTGCTGGCGAACCTGTCGCAAGGAACCTCGTTCGAGCAAGCGGTCGCAGCCCTACCTTTGGCCCAAATGGTCCATCGGCTAGCAGATATGCCGCCAGGCAATCCGGAAGGTTTCGCCCACCGGACCATCAAGCTGGTAGACCCAGAATTATTCTAAGAAGGGGCGTGATGGCGTGAGTAGCAAATCCTCAACCCCAACCCAAACAGGCTTAAATGCGCTTTTGCTGACCGATGGCCCCCATACGATGGACATGCTGTCGGCGGTGACTTCAGGCTTTGGCATGGCCAAACGCCATAAGGCACGCACGCTCGAGGAAGCCTTTGATCTCCACAAGAGCAATCCAATCGACTTGATCATCCTCGACTGCTCGACCGCTGAGATGGATGGCATCGCAATCACGCGGCGGCTCCGGACCGAGTTTGAGGGCGAGAAGTCCGAGACACCGATCCTCGCCGTAGCCGGTCACGCCAGTCAGGTTCAGATCGGCCAATATCGCGATGCGGGGGCAAGTTTTGTGGTGGCAAAGCCTGTGGCCCCTGGCATCTTGCTGCAACGCATTTTATGGCTCGCCAAGGATATGCGCGACTTGGTCAATACGCCTACCTTCCGCGGGCCGGATCGCCGGGTGCGGGCAACAGGCCTGCCGGCAGGCATCGAAAAAGGACGCCGCGCGACCGATCTTGATGCGACAGTCAGTGAGATTGCCGGGCAGAATCTTGATCAAAGTAAGATAGACGACATGCTGAAGCCAGTTCGGGTAAACCTCCTATGACGACCAAACCAAATCACAACTCCTTAAAACGCAAATTGGCGAAGGTCGGGAAACTGCCTGTCGATGAACTGGCTGGCCGTAGCCAATTCAACATCGACTTGATGAAGGATGAGTTCGAGGTGGTGATGCGCAACCAGATCGAAGAGCTCACTGATCTGATGCAAGGCAAAGATCCCGCAAGCATTCGCGGCATTTATGAAATTTCATCCCAGATCATTTCTAGCGCCAGCTTTGTCAAAGCCGACTGGGTCTCACGCGCGGCTCAATCCCTGTGCGAGGTCCATGAGATCATGAGTGCGGGGAAGTGGGACTGGGAAGCCATCAGTGTGCATGGCAAGACCATTCAATTGCTAGCATCTCTAGAGCCAACCCAAGAAGCGATGAGCCAAAGCCTGTTGGAAGGCCTCGGTGCCGTGGTGGCAGCCAAGCGGGCTTAACACGCGATCCGCACTTCCCCAAAACAAAACCCGCTCTCTGGGCATGCCAGGGAGCGAGTTTCAATTTGTGCCTGCTATAGCGGCTAGGTTGCGCTTATGCCGCCCGTAGGGTCGACAGGAAGCGCGCCACATCATCCTGCAGCTTCGTTGCATGCCGCTGCAATTCGTCAGCCGCCATATGGGTGTCGCCAGCTGCTGCGCGGGTCGTGTCTGTGCCCCCAGCCAAAGCCGAGATCGAATGCGCCACGCTATCAGAACCGACTGCGACTTGGCTTGTGGTATTGCGGATTTCATCAATCGCTTCGGTCTGCGCTTCAACCGATTGCGAGATCAAATTGGACATAACCGCTACATTGCCAATGGTTTTGGCCACCGCTTCAATTGCGATCGCCGCACCCGATGTTGCCTGCTGAATGCCCGAAATCTGGGCGGCGATCTCATCGGTAGCGCGCGAGGTTTGTTCCGCCAGCGACTTCACTTCAGACGCCACCACGGCAAAGCCTTTACCGGCCGCACCTGCACGCGCTGCCTCAATCGTCGCATTCAAGGCGAGAAGATTGGTTTGGTTGGCGATGTCGTTGATTAATTGGATCACCTCACCAATGCGCTGTGCTGCTTCACGCAATTGCGAGACGGACTCAGTGGTTGAAATGGCTTGGGTTTGGGCTTGCTCTGCCACGCTTTGGGCTTCCATGACCTGCTCAGAGATCAATTGCGCATTGGTGGACAATTCTTCGGCGGCCTCGGCAGCGCGCTGAATATTCTGGGCGCTGTCAAACGTCGTGCGCGATACCGATCCTGTATGCTCGGCATTTTCATTTGCCGTCGTCGTCAATGTGGAAGCCGATTGTTGCAGCTGGCTGGCCGCAGCCACGACCAATTGAATCATTTCAGCTACCGACGTCTCAAAAGAATCCGCAACTTGATGCAAGGAAATTTGCCGATCTTCCTGTGCTTGAGCCGCATCACTCACACGTTGCCGCTCCGAGGCTTTGGCTTCCCCGGCGACGAGGCGATAATCATTGATCGCACTCAAAATGCGGCCGACAGAATCCTGCGTCTTGGAGACCAGCTCGACATTCAAATCGCCTTGGCCAATCTGGTCCATGGCCTTGGCCGCTTCGTCCAAGGGTCGCTCAATGGTGCGGAGGACCATGAAGCTCAAGGCAGCGAGCGCACCCAAAGTCCCCAAGGCCACGAAGCCCAACAACATCAATTGGAAGGTCAATTCTGCTTTCGCCGCATCATCAAGCGCCGTCACGTTCTTTTCGATCGCTTCACTGACTTGACCGTTGGAATCTTCAAGCTTTTCGAAAGCGGCCGTGAACTCAGCCATTTTTGGGCCGGCGGCGTCAGGGTCTTGGGTTGCCAGTTCGCTGACAGTCCCTGCCAGCGAAATATAGGCATTGAGGTCAGGCTCTGCTTGTTTTACGAGCGTGCGAACGTTCTCAGGTACATTCAGCTTTTGAATGTCTGCCATGGCGGTCTTAAACGTATCACCGTGTTCCGCAATTCCAGCTTTGATTTCGTCCTGCGTACCTGTCAGCAGACCGCGCCCGATCAAAGTGGCGCGCAGAACGTCCGAGTTCAACGCATCATGCATCATGTCGGCTTCGGCAAAAATTCGCCCCGCCTCACCAATCTGCTGAACCTGATCTTGAGACTCTTTGTACTTCTCAAGAGAAAAGAAGGATGCGGCAGAAACGGCGGCAATACACAGACCCGCACCGGCAATCATGATCGAAAATTTGGCCCGAAGAGTTAGGTTATCCACAACAGCATCCTCATTTCTTAGATGCTGATATCTTCACAAAAAGTTGTTAACCATTATTGAATAATTAACCACACTACTGATTAAGTGGTAATCGTGTACTTATTATAATGCTTTAATTCGGAATTTAGGTCAAAATTTTAGGACACCAGATCATTACCCGTGAGAATTTTGATCAATCTCACGTTAGTTATATGAGTACGTAAGACTGCCGTATTTGAACTGCAGATGGCCGGTCGCGCAGCACGTCTTAGAATGATTGTCCCCAGGGACTGCTTATACCCTAATGCGTCCAATCACGCACCCTTGCCACGGCTAAAGGGCTCGGAGCTATGTGGGATTGCAAAAATACTCCATCAAAATTAGTCTGAATCGAGTGGCATGAACTGATAAATTTGAGGATAAAGATTTTGCGCCAAAATATTATGGTTCTCTTTCAAATTCTTGCTGCGATTTTGATGTCGTGCATGTCGCAAGCTGCATTGGCGCAGGAGGGCATGCCGGAAAAGACTTTCCTAAGCACAAATCCAGCATTTGGCGTTATGAGCGGTGGTCCTGTTAAGACCGAATCCGGTGCTATCGCATCGAAAGGCACGCTGTTATCCGTCCCCTTAAGCTATGCCCGTTCCGGGCGCTTGGTGGCGCAAGTTCAGACCACCGATGGACGCATGCGCGCAGGGACGCTCGTTCATCGATTTCAGTTTTCTAATCGTTCAGGCCAGGACCGAATTGAAGCCTGGTGTGGGCTGGGTGACCGCAATCCGAAGAAACCTGCACCTGTTCAAGAAAGCCTCTGTATCGTCTTTACCCGGGACGGGCGCGCCCTGTTCGTTTGGCCCAATCAACCCTGGGATTATGAGTCTACTGAACGAAACATTCTTCCAACCCAATTTGTGGGATCTTCGGCACCAGAATCCGACCCAAGCCTCGTGTTTGACCGTCCCGAGATAAAGCCTGTTCCCCGCGTGGACAGCGAATTGTCCTATGTTTTTGTCGTCAACAACCTTCCGCCGGACGCAATCATGTTGGGAATGCGCCTGCAGAACCCACAAGGAAAGTTTAGCCGTTCGTTTCAGCCTGGCTTGCAAATGATACCCGTCAAGGATGGCGTGGGGGCAGTCAACTTTGGCCAAACAAGAATTGTACTGCGCTCAGATGGGCAGACGGTCAGCGTGGTGTCGGTAGATACCCTTGAACCCGACCTCGCACCCCAAGAGGCCGACAAAGGGATAGAATCGCGCGCGCCTGAAACGGCGTCAGACATCCCTGAATCCCTGAGGCCGCGCCGTTTCGTTATTCAGGGTCTGCAACTTCATCCAGACAAGTTCACCCCAAACCCAGGCAAAATTGCAAGCGGGGAAATGATCGCCTCTGGCCCCGCAACTTGGTGGGAGACCGGGGTCTTATCCGGGGAGCTGCGAGGCAATGCGGAGTCTGGGACGATTGACGCCCCTGCTGGAACCCGGCTCTATCGCGTGGAGTTTTTTGAGCCCGGTCCTTTGTTGACGCGCACGCGCTCCTTTGCATGGTGTGGCGGCAAGATGGCCAAAACTGTTTGGGGTACACGCCAAGATACTGCTTATTGCCTAACATTCCCGCCAGAGGGCTTGCCGGCTGAGGCACCCATCATCGTCCAAGCTACATTCGGCTATGATTTTGCTGCGGACATGCGCGATTTTTTGGCCACAGTGCTTCTGAAGTCTTCCGGTGTGAAACTCATTCCCGACCCTAGCCCGGTGTCGCCGACCTTTGAAGTTTCCATCAAACTTAGAGCGATCAAACGGAATGCGATTGATCTGGAATTCATTGCAAACAATGGCAAAAATTCTCAGTCTATTTTGAGGTTCGACTTCCCTCGTGAAACGGGAGTTAATAGCCTGACGCTACCCTTATGGACCCATAGTCTTGAGCTAACGATTGGACCCGATGAGAGATCAGTAACGGCAGCCTTGATCCCAGGGGACGTCTCAAAAGGGCCCGTCGATATTCGCTTAGAAGTGGGGCAGCAGATATCACCCATAACAGGACGTAAGCGCTGAGATCTGCTCTGTATGCGAACTCCGCTCACTTCGACATGTAATCATCCAGCGTATTATGAAAGTGGCGGATGCGGCTTTCTTGATAGCGGGCAAGCGTAATGCCGGGCTTGCGGGTTGTCCGAAGGCCCTTTTGAATCCGCATTAGATTATTGGTGTCTTGGTCGGCCACCATGGCGGCTGAGCCCAAGCCTTCAGCGTCCGCCCATTTTTGGTCTTCACTGAGCCATTGGATTTGTGCAGGCGGAGGGTGGGTACCGTCTTCGGCCTTGGAGAACAAAAGCATGATCTCCATGATGCAGCGCTCTGGGTCATCGCCATAGGGCCGGAAGCGATAGCAGATCGGCAGCGCCTGTCCGCCCCAAGGCACCATATTAGGGAAGAGCAAATATTCGATCAGATCGAGCGCTTCAGAATCCGATAGATTTGCCATGTCGCGCCCCGATGCGCGGCCAATCTTCTCCCGCGCACGCTGCGCCAGCTTGGCGCGAGCGGGCTCCCCCTCCTCCAATTCAATGGGCTTGCCGCCATAGAAAGGGACATCGCGACGAATGTGATCGACGGTTTTTTGTGGCGTGACGTTTTGGGCGTCGGGGCTTGGCACGCCTTGAACCGCCAACATGCGGCTCACATGGCGAACGCCGGGCCAGATGTCATATTGGGTGTTGGAGTCGCCATAATAGGCGGTCACTTGGGGATGCGCGTAGGGCACATGATAGCTCTCGATAAAAGCTTCCATCCCCAGTTTCCAATTACACGGCAGCACTTTGGCGACATGGGTCGCTTTATAGCGATCCTCCAGCGCAAAGGCTTTGAAATGCTCAGGCAGAATTTCCAGATAGGTTTCCAGTGGCTCACACTCGGGGTCGAAATTCACGAACACAAAGCCACCCCATAAGCCGACTTTAGCTTCAGGCAGGGTCATCTTTGACCGGTCTACATGCTCAAAATCCCAGTCCTGCGGGATATGCGTCAGCTTGCCTTGCAAGTCCCAGGTAAAGCCGTGGAACGGGCAGCGAAACTGCTGAACACAACCACCCGTGGTGCGCAGCAAGGTGCCGCGATGTAAACAGGCATTGATATAGGCACGGATTTCGTTCGCCGCGGTGCGCACCACAATCAGGCTATCATGCACGATTTCATAGACGAGATGGTCGCCAACATTGGGCAATTCCTCGACGCGGCAGGCCAATTGCCACGTCTTGCGCCAAACTTTCTCAATCTCTTGATTGTGCCAATCTTTTGAGAAGTAGCGCTCAATCGAAATATCGTCGGTGCTCAGCCCCTCAGGTGGGCTTTCGTCCAGCATGACCGCAGGCGGCGCAATCACATCCGCCGCAAACACCGTTTGAACCGACGGCTCTGGCCGACCTTTAAGGATGTTCAGCTTGGTCATATCGGTGCGTCCTTTACGTCGAACTCTGTGGCGAACTGCTCAGGTCAGTCATAAAGGCAGAAAGGCCAAATTAGCAATGCGCTATGCCGCTCGGTGAAACACAGAGGCAGCATGCGTCTGGGTCATGGTAAGGCTCACGTGAGACTTAAGACTCAATTCGGTGGAAGAACTCTGGGACAGGCTTTGGTCGCGCATTGGCTCACGCTGTTGCGAATGCTGCGCAACGCCGAAGGAAAGGGGCAACTCCCAGGGACCCTCGCCTCACCCTCACTCTGCTAAAGGCGCGAGGTTTTGAAAGGCCGGTGCCGTTGGTGCACTCCTAATGGAGTGCACCCTGCGCGAGGCGCGCCGTGCTCGGCCACAACAAGCATGTCTCGCATTTCAACATTGGACAGCGCGGGCACCTCAAATAGATCACAACAAATGGCTCTTTTCGGTCAGAATTTATACGTGAGCCCAAGTTGAATTACTGGGAAGACATTGTAACCGTCGACTGTGTCTTCAATCTCTTTTGCCTCATCGAGCAGTTCTTGATCGAGCCTCGCTTGAGTTGCCGCAGTCAAAGTCGTTCCACCCGTTCGCACCACTGTTGCATCTGCACCAGAACCAAATGCAGCACCTGCGAGAAGCCTTAATCCGAAGCGGCCTTTAGTGGTGAAGGTAGTGTCCCAACCCAAGCCAACGAATGGCGCTGTGCTGCCAAAGTCGAGCTTACTACTTAAAGTGCCAATTTCGGCAGCCGTGAAGAACTCGTCGCCAACTTCGACACTTGTTCCAGCTGCAGGCCGACCGGAAACCTTCAATTCTCTGGCACCCAAATAGACGCCGCCAGACAGAAAGAAAGAACCTTCCCGCGGATGGAAATCGGCAAATAAGCCAGTCGTCGAGAAATCAAGCTCGCCGGTGTAGACGATTCCGTCACCATCCACATCTGCGTCAAACTTAAGGGAATCAAAGCCCCCCCTAAGTGTGATCTTTGGATTGAGCTTAAACTGGCCTTGGACACCGACACCTGTTGTCCCGCCGTTGACGCCAATTGCGATCCGTTCTTTCAGCGTCTCCGCACTTGCGGTTCCTGCAACTAACGACATTGCGAGTGCGGCAATGACTAGATTTGTGAAATTCATAAAACCCCCTGTTGAATCAAGTACGCACTGTTCGTTGGCCGGCAATTCAGGCCTGTCTAAATCTTACACATAGGAAATAAAGCTTCACCATAGCCATTTGTAGGGTGCTGTTTTGTCAATGAGTCCACAAACCATAGCCACATACTTAAAAGTAAGAAATAATATCATTATAACTTCTAGAATGGTCACATCAAATGAAGGCCCCTAAATTTACAAAATTATTTCAAAGTTTAGTCGAAATGCCCGAGCGGGCGACTTTTGAGCTTCTTTCGGATTCCGAAGCATTTGAGCGCACAGCACTAAAGGAGCACCCCACTAGACCCTCCTACGCAGCCCTGTTTCAAGCCAAAGCGCTCGCTTTTTTGCTTTTCGATTTTGACGACAATCGGCTTTTGTCGCCGGCACCGCCTTGGGTGCCAAATGTGACGCACTTTAGCGAACTCGAAGCTTGTGCGATCGCATCAAGTAACGATGGACGCCTTAAGTCTTTCGTCTTCGACGGATCGCGGCTCATGCATTTGCTTTGGACGCCCACTGAAAATGCTTTGGCTTGGAATATCCCTCAAGTTATTCGCGACTTTATCCGAGCGAACCCAGTCGCAAGGGTCGTAATTATTGCTGGGGGAGCGCGAGACGAAGGGCCACTCAAAAACACCGCCAGTGGCTTTGGGCTCTCCGACTTGGAACAGCGAGTTTTGATTTCAACAATTACGACCGGAAGTATTAGAGCGGCAGCAGAAAGTCTGAACATCGCCTATGGAACCGCTCGGGCTACGCTAGTCCAAGCCGCGCGGCGTCTCGGGCAGCCCAACACACCAGCGTTAGTCCGGACAATTGTGGAGGCATCCTTCGGTGTCTTCCCAGACGATGCAAAGAGTCCAACACTCTTTTCTGAAATGCTTCAAATTACCCAACGTCAGGCTCAACTTGCGTTGCTGGTGGTTAGCGGTGCGACAAGGCACGAAGCCGCGTCTGCAATGAACATTAGCGTTCCACTGGTCAAAAAAGAGCTTGAATTGATTTACACAAATCTACAGATCGAAAGTGCTGCAGAACTGTCCCGCATTATGGTTGAGGTGCAGGCATTGCGTGCATTTGCCCGAACAACAGATGGTGCTCCTGGCTTTCTTGATCGCGCAATTGAGCCGGCTCGATTTGCGGTTCGGCCAAGTACGAATGAACTGATTGGCTGGAGCGATTATGGACCCGCATCAGCTAAACCGATCTTGGTTGTCCATAGCAACTGGTCTTGCCGGGCGGTTCCAAGTGAGTTGTTAGTTGCCCTTCAAAAGCGCGGTTGGAGGCCGATTTCGATCGACCGCCCCGGCTTTGGAGCCACGAGCCTCGGTAGCTCAACTCCTGACAACCCTTTTGAGCAAGCAGTTCAAGATACGTTGCACGTAATGGATAAGCTGCGCATTGAAAAGTTCGCGGTTATCGCCCGCGCAGGCAGTGATTTTGTTCGGATACTTAAAGCCTCCGCACCTCAACGCGTTGGCGCGGTGGTTCTCGTATCACCGACGCTCCCCACCAAAGTTAGCAGAAAGCGAACGGGGATCATGGGCACCATGAAGGATGTCTTTCAAATTGATTCTCTAATCGAACTGTTCTTTCGAATTGTATGCTCACAGATAAGTTTGGAGCGCGTCGAAATGCTAACCCGTGCAATTGTAAAGGGTGCATCTGTTGATGAAGCGCTTTGCGATAACCCACAATTCATCTACGATAGATTTCGGGCTGTTAGGCCTTTTTCGACCGGCAATTTCCTTGGCGGGATTTACGAACAAGGCGTTATCTCACGAGGAGACTTTGCCTTTCCAAAAATTGAAGTAATCGATTGGGTCATCATGCAAGGCGATGATGACAATCATAACTCCCTTGAAGATGTTAAGGCGCATTGGTCAACAATTCTGCCGCAAAGTACAGTCATAAATGTGAAGGGAGGCGGCCGATTCCTAACCTCAAGCCACCCCCAAATAATTGTAGACCAACTCGAAGCGATGACGAAGCGCGGCACTCGAAAAGTCAATTCTGCCCGTAGAATAAGACGCACTCACTTGGAGCCTCAAGTTGATTCACGGCAAGTTGCACCAAATCAGTAAAGTGCTCCGCGCCGGAAGAGGGCATTTCATCAATGGAATGCACCACGGGCAAGCTGGGGCGTCAAACCCAAACGGCCCTTTTGCAAAGTCATCGCCTGCGGCAAAGACGGCTTAAAGCGAAATCGGCTAGCAACAATCGCAGTGGAGTTGGCGCATTCCTGACAGAAAAAGCCCTAAGTGCGACGCGCATTAATCACGTGTACGCCTCAGCCCACGCGCTTTTTCAGTTCGCCTTCTGGCTGATCCTGCGGGGCGAGAATGCGTGATAGGCCGTTGAACAATGTGTCTGGCGTCACGGGCTTTGCGATGTGATGGTCAGCGCCCGCTTCGAGGGAGGCCTGCAGATCTCGCGCCATGGCATTTGCGCTGAGCACCGCAATCGGCGTTTTTTGAGCTTGGGTTTTTTGCTCCAGCGCGCGGATCGCGCGTATTGCGCTAAGCCCGTCCATTTCGGGCATATGAACATCCATCAGAATGGCGTCAAAGGCTTGGGTCTCAAACGCGCGAACAGCTTCGAGCCCGTTTTCGGCAAAGGTGATCTGGGCCTGTAGCGGCTCAAGCAGCATGGCCACAACGCGGCGGTTAACGGGATGGTCTTCGGCGACAAGAATGGATGCGCCAATCAGATGGTTTAGATTAGGAGTCGAGCTTGCAGCTGTCCCCATGATAACGGGCGCGCCAGCGGCCTGGTCACTGCGCGGTATCGCAAGGTCCACCGTGAAGGTGCTACCGCACCCGGGCTCAGAACGAGCCTCAATCGTGCCGCCCATCATGTGCGCCAACGCCTGACAAATGGCTAAGCCCAGACCCGTGCCACCAAACTGACGGGTGATCGAACCATCCACCTGCTCAAATCGGGCAAATAATCGCCCATGCGCCAATTGATCGAACCCGATCCCGGTGTCTGTCACTTCAATGCGAATATTCGGCAAGTCTCCAGATGCCGCAATCGGCATGACCTTGACGGAGACTTTGCCTGTATGGGTGAACTTAACGGCGTTTGAGCAAAGATTTGAGACAATCTGGCGAAGACGCATTGCATCCCCAACATAGATTCCCCGCGCACCGTCTTCAATTGTCACATCAAAGCTGAGGCCTTTCTCGTCGGCGCGTTCCCGCATCAAAAAGGCCGCTGCCTCAACTTCGCTCGCAAGGTCGAAGGCCAAATGTTGTACGTCGAGTTTTCCGGCCTCGATCTTGGAGACATCCAGCAAATCATCGATCAGCCTTTGAAGAGTCTCGCCAGAAGCGTGAATGAGGTTTGTCATTTCCCGTTGCTTATCAGGCATGGGGAGCATGGACATGGCCTTTGCAATGCCAACCACACCATTGAGCGGGGTTCGAATTTCATGGCTGATATTCGCGAGAAAGTCGGTTTTTGCTTGGTTTGCAAGCTCAGCTGCAATTTTGGCATCATTCAGTGCCGAGCGCATGCCGCGTGTTTTTTCGATTAAGGCAGAGGCAAACAGGATCGATGGAAACCCAACCAGTAGCGGGACGGCAGTGCCCACCAACCCGATCAGCGCGATAATCCCAATTTGACGCGTAACATCAAAGAGCCCGATGAATAAAAACCCTAGGGCCATTGAAACGAGACAGCTACTAAGGACGACAATGAAGAGCAAGACCGCATGCAAACTAGGCGTGCTACTCTGTTCAGCCCGATCCAGCAGGCGATTCAACACGCGATGGGGCATGGATGCGGACGTGGTGAGGCTACTAGATGACGCTTGGTCTGTATCGCGCACGCAATCACCTTCAAATCCTAAAGCGCGCACACGAGTTAACTCGCAAGTACGGCACACTACACTTCAAAAAAAGTATGCACACATAAAGGTTTCGATTTGGAAAAATAAATCCAGTTGAACTTAGTCAAATGTGGTAAGCGCTCGCGACAGAGAAAGCACGACGCTGTGCTGTCATTCAACCATTTAACTTAGAACAACCTCAATCTGCGCACGGCGTTCTTTGGAATCTTTCGACGCTGGGTCACTTGACCCGATATATTGGTGTTAAACGTTGGCGGTTGAGTGATGCTGCAGTCTCTCAAGACTGCGCCCTAGGGCGCGCAGCGCGCCATTAGACCTTGAGGTTTCTGGTGGGAAAAAGGAGCCAAAGCGGCCCAACGATCGGTAGCAGAGAAGTCCGCAATCGGTGCATTGACAAGTCACCTATCAAAAGTAAGACTACTGCCAATAGAACATTTAATTTAAGTCTATCGAGATGTGTTGAGGCGAGTACTATGAGATCCAAATTTATTATCGTGTCATGCCTGTTTCTTATTAGTTGTGGCGGTGGCGGTGGCGGTGGAGTTCCTGTGCCGGTTGTACCGGCACCCCCTCCGATACCAACCTTGGGCGTTACTTTAGTCCCCAGTGCTAGCACATTAAATGTGTCCGAGGAGTCGACTGTCGGAACATTTAAGATTGATGCGACCTATACGGGCGACTCTACGGATCCAATTGTCCCAGTATTAGCCCTTGATAACAATCTTCTCCAAATTGAAGGCGCGATCACCCAGTCGGGAAAGACGTTTAGCGCGACCCTTAAGACAAAAGACGGCTTGGCCGTCAAACAACACAAATCCACAGTGCAATTCAGGCTTTGCAAAGAAGCGGGCTGCACCACGGTATATCCCGGATCAACCACGAGTTTTGAGCATACAATCGAGGTTAGCCTTTCCAATTGGACGACGCGCCAAAGAAATGCGGCGCACAATGGATTTGTTCGCCTAACTCTGGACCCAACTAAGTTTTCAAAATCGTGGGAATATATTTCGCCGACCGCCGTTTCAATTGAACCGATAGCCGCGCAAGCCGGTAGCGTGTTTACGACGGTACGTAACAACGACGGCTCAACCAGTTCTCTTGCCTTTAATGGCAATAGCGGGGCTCAGCTCTGGCGCTATAATTTTGGAAATATTCACAGTGCTAGCGGCCCGGCAATCGTCGGCAATCAACTGATTTTCAGCACAATGCAGACGTCATCAACCAACAACCAAATGACCGTCCTAAATGCATCAACTGGGCAGTTTGCGCGCAATTTTGTATTTGCATCTCAATGGTCTACCTTTGCCCAACCAACTCCAAGCGGTGACAGCGCCTATATTGCCTCGGGTTACTTTGGAAACGTCGTCTATGGCTTTGACCTCAAAGCTGGCAAGACCATGTTTGAAGTCAATGGTTCAGGCGCGAAATCATGGGACGGTCAAACGCCAGCCGTTGATAGCAAATACATCTATTATTACTCTGGAAACTTAGATGTTTTTGACCGTACGACGGGTGCGCTGGTTAAAAGCATTCCTGATCCATTTTGGACATGGAATGGCTATTCCTATGGCGGCACGCCAATGATTAGTTCGGACAATAATGTGATTGCGTTTTCGGGCAATGGGCAAGGTACTTACAATGTCTCATTTCCACTCGTGAATTTTAACATCCAAACGGGTGTTCACAGATGGCGGACTACCGAAAGATACGACGGCCACCCAGCTGCAGCCAAGGGTGTTATCTATGCCTGGAGTAATGAATTTGGGCAGCTTTCAGCAATTGAAGAAGCAACAGGGAAAATACTTTGGGCTTGGCCCTTACCTGCGGGCCAGCAATTTTTCGGCAACATTATTGTAACTGAGAATTTGCTCTTCCTCAGCACGACGTCGGGCATTTACGCGATTGATCTGACAGGTACTCGTCAAACGGTGTGGACGGCCCCAACACCGGGATGGATTGCCATCACGCCAGACGCAAAATTAGTCGTGAACAGCTACAACCTTAGTCCGGTGAAACTGACTAGCTATTCCTTGCGCTAAGACCTCCAGTGGGTCGCACAGAAATGTTTTGTTTTGCGATCCACTCCGTCGGGTATTGCCATGAATGACTACGCCAATGGCGGGCGTGAGGCATTTCCCCGGCCGCCATCTGGAAGTTCCGACCCTGTCTTATGACAAACAGGACAAGGTGAGCGCTTGAGCCTGCGCCTCGCACGTCCTAGGGCCGAGGCACAGGCCCACTTGCCAAGGTGAGAATCAGAATTGAACCCTGCTTCAGAAATCTGTGCCCCGAGCCCCCATTTATCTGAAAACGGGATCGGAGCCTGAACACCTACAATATTCTGTTTTTATTGTAGTAATTGGAGCGGGCGATGGGAATCGAACCCACGACATTCAGCTTGGGAAGCTGACGTTCTACCTCTGAACTACGCCCGCATGGATGGGAAGGAGCCGGGTAGAGCCGTAGATTTCGCTCAACTCGTAGGTCTTCACATCAGTTGGTCCTTTTTGACCATTTTCATGTCGGTTGCAAGGCCAGACACTGGAGAGTGATCTACCGCCATCTCAGATGCCTCCAGATAAAAGGCGGCCATCAAATCAGTCACTTCGTCGGAGATAGATAGCAAAAGCGGGTGGAGCTGTGTTTCCGGGTGTTCCTCAACAAAGGCTTGCCAACTAGTGAGGATGAGTTGAGCGCGGTCAATGATTTCGTGAAGTCCTCGCTCAGAGCGGATATTACCCATGACTGTATACTCCCACTTTATTACCCATGAGTATGGGCGCGTGGGGCGCAGAATTCCAGAGTTAAATACATTGTTTACACCTGCAACTTGCAGCGTGTTGGATCAGCGCAAAATCCCACGGGCGGCCATGTCTTCGATCACGGCACGTTGTCGGGCCAAAACCTCAGCGCGTTCAATCATCTTGCCGTCTGGCGTTTTATTGGCGGGGGCCAAGCGGGTATCGGCATAGGTCTTTTCAAACGCATCCATCGGCAAGCGCGATAGCGTGTTGGTCATGCCGGTTTTCTTCCGCGTCTCGCGCAAAGCCGCGATATCGAGGACGGCATTGGCGTTAAAAGTCTCGCCCGTGCCGGCTTCGGCCAAGGTGCGCCCATACCAATCGAGCACAATCGACATGCCATCGGTGGAATTGGCTGCTACCGGCGTGCCGTATATGCCGGCTGAATTGGCGCTGACGACATAGGCGATGTTCTCCACTGCTCGGGCCATTTTGGAAATGTGCTTGGGCGTCAAATTCGGGCTGCCGACTTCACTGGTAGGGTGGAGCAAGATTTCCGCGCCCTTAAACACCGCCATGCGCGCGATCTCGGGATAGAGGATTTCTTCCGAAGCTATCGTGCCCAAGGTGCCGATTTCGGTCGCCGCTACAGGGAAAACCGCGTCGAGGCCGTAAGCGTCGAGATATTTGTCCCAGACGTCATAAGGGCTGGGCGTATAGAGCGAAATCATCCGGCGATAGCGCAACACGACTTGGCCCGTCGGCCCATACACGACATTGGCTTGAAAATAGAGATCGGGGAAATGGGGGTCGTTCTCATAATGGTTGGAGCACAGATAAAGTCCGTGCTTCTGAGCGATGGCGGCAATGGCGTCTGCTTCTGCCCCTTGCATGTCGATTGCGGCCTTGGCTTGCCACTGCTCGCGCGTTTCGCCCAAGGGGAAGCTTGTCAGCCAGTATTCGGGCAGGACAACCAGCTTCAGATCATAGCCATTAAAGCCTTTGAGAAAGCCCTTCGCCGCGCCAATCTGGCTGGAGACACGCGCCATGGTCGCATTCATGCGGGCGCGGGCGGCTTCCTTGATGCTGTCTTGATTGACGGCATCGCAACGGGTTTGCAACGCCAAGGCCGAGTAGCGCGTGGGCGAGGTTTGGGCGGTGGCATCGGTCATGGCTAAGCTGGCTCCAGCGGCAAGGGCGGTCAAAAGGACGTCACGGCGGTTCATGTTTTGGGGCTTCCCGCTTGTTCAGCATCCCATTTTTTGAGGAAGGTCTTTTTGGCTTGTTCGCGCCAGACGCGCTTGAGGTTGGCGACAACCCAATCGGGATCGACCTTATCAGGGCGGGCGAGGATCAAGGGCCAGCTTTTGTAATGGGGCGTGAAGAAGAAGGTTTCTGGATCAACTTCGATCAGGAACTCTCGCTCTTCAAAGGTGGTCTTGAATACCGGCGCATTTTCCTGCGGGCTCCACCACACCCACATTTTGCCATGCGCCTTCAAATTAGGCTGTCCCCAAGAGACGGCATCTTCCACATTGGGCAGGTTGAGCGAGAGGGCCAGCGCCCGCATACTCTCCCACGTGAAGGGCTCAGCCTGCGGCATCAGCAATCTCCTGCGCGGTTGCACTCCACAGCTGATCATCGGATGCGAGTGCGGCAAATATCTCGCGCACTGCCCACAGGCGGAATGGCAAGCCCGAGACGTAAGGCGTCAAGGTAAAGGACAGGACTTGGCCGCCATAACGCGGACCCTCCTCGACCAATAGATCGCGAGCCGCCAAGATTTGGTTGCGCCATTCGGCCTCGCTCTGGCGCTGGTCGATCAAAAGTTTGCGGTCATCCAATTCGTTCGCTAGTGGCACGCAGTTTAAAGCCCCCGACGCGGTTGCCATCGGCCACGGCACGCTATCGCTTTCCCAATCGAGGCAAATGTCAAAGCCTGCCGCCTTGATCAGATCCGGCGTCTTCTCGCTTTGCTGTCGGGCGGGCGATAGCCAGGTGCGCGGGGCAAGGCCTGCCGCCTGAAAAGCCTCGCGCGTGCGGGCGACATAAGCGGCCTCAATTTCGGGTTCGATCCCGCCCCAATGGATTGAGTCTGTATCCCAGCCATGGGCGGCAATCTCGTGTCCATCGGCCAAAATCGCCTCAATCAAGGGCCTTTTCTTCTCCAGAAGGACGGCATTGACGGCAAAGGTGGCCTTCAGGTTCGCCGCCTTTAGCGCCTTGAGCAAGCGGAACACGCCCACCCGATTACCATAGTCGCGGCTGGTATAGTGGCGCAGGTCTGGATAGGGCGTCACCATGGCACCTGGATGCTTGAACGGCTTGCCCGAGGGGTTCAGCATGAAAAATTCCAGCGGGATCACGATCAAGGCGGCCACTGTCTTGCCGCCGGGCCAGCTGATTGGCGTCCGCTGATCGCCCTGCCGCCAGCTATAGCGGTCAATGTCTTGGCCATAGCCACGCTTAGGATAAGTCAGATAATCTGTCGGCAAGGTCATGGGCCACTCTAACCCTGCTTAGCGACAGGTTTCAAGGCAAGGATATATCTTTACGCCTCGTTCGGCTGTAGCCTTGCGAATGAGCGCTCAGGAGAGATGCGAGGGGGGTGCGATGGACAAGGAAATCGAGGCTGCGGGCGAAGGTTACATGCGCGTAGAACGTCGCGGCGACCGAGAGTTGACGATCAGCCGGATGTTCAATGCCAAGCTCCAAGCGGTCTATCAAGCGTGGAGCCAACCAGCGGTCTTCCAGCGCTGGTGGGTGCCCCAATCCTCCCACGGCATCCGTCTGGTGGCGTGCGACATGGCGGTGCACACAGGGGGGAAATATCGCCTAGAATTTGCGATGGGCGACGGTGAGCTCTTCGCCTTTTATGGCAAATATCTCGATGTGGTGGAGAACCAGCGCATCGTGTGGACCAATGATGAGGGCGAAGCAGGCGCGATAACCACCGTGACCTTTGGCGAACTCGGGGACAGCACACAAGTGAGCTTCCACGAACGTTACCCGACAGCTGAGGCGCTTGAAGAAGCGCTCGAAAGCTCTGCCCTCGCCTTGCCAGAGCAGTTGAACCAACTTGGCAATTTACTGAATAGCTAGAAGGTCACGGCCCGCCTGAGCGGGCCTTGAAGCTGTGGCCCGAGCATGTCGGGGCGGATGATCGCGAAACAGGAGGCTTAGTAATTGAACAAAAGCCCGGCGCGCACTTCCCCGCCCTTATAGTCCGTGCGGGCAGCATAATCGATGCCAGTCAGCGCCAAGTTTTGGCGAACTGCGGCGTTTCCAACGGCTGTTACCGTGCCCTTGCCGAGATCGGTATAAATATACTCGCCGCGCAAGGTTGCCCCTTCCAAGATCCGCAATTCAGCGCCAACACCAATGGCCCAGCCCGTCAGATTCTCGCTGTTGCTTCCAGCCCAAAGCAATGTCGGCGCGCCATTGACGGCAACCGAGGCTTTGGTTTCCACCTGCGCGATTGCCAGGCCACCTGTGCCATAGACAAAGATACGATCGTTGAACGATGCGCCAAGCCTGCCGCGCAAGGAGGCACGTATGCCATATTCCTTGCTCGCCGAGGTGGTGAGGCCAGTTGGCGCAATGCCTGCAATCGGTGCGCCGGAAAATGACGCAGTTTGGCTATCGCCGCCGCCGACGAGATCAATTTCCCAGCCCCACATAATAGGGCCTTCGCCTCGGAAACTATTGCCCATAATGACACCGTAAGTGACGCCGTCGATCGTTGGCTTGAGCTGGTTGGGCACAATCGTTGGTCCAAGATTACGAAATGCGGTCGTGCCAACCGTGTTAACAGTCACGTCCGTATCATTATGCGTGCCAATCACGACACCGCCATAAAGCCCCCCCGCGTCTTGCGCCAAGGCCGAGCCAGCACTGAAACACAGGGTGATTGCCGCAGACGCAGCCAATAATACTCTATGCATAGAAAAACCTCCGAGGTGTCGGATCGATACGTTGTTAACTCTAATAAAGACTTAATTTTTCACTTCAGTAATCGGTCTCTTCAACCTCCGATATCGAGCCGCAGAGGGTTTATGCCGCTATAAATATTTGTTTCAGAAAGAATTTTCTCACGCGCTTCGTGATCGTGTGATAAAGTGCCCACGTGGCGCACGCCTCCAACCAAAGGAGATGGTCAGACTGGGTCGCACCAAAATTGTCGGGACTGGACCGTAACAGGGTTCAACAAAAGGCTCACCTTGACTTAAATTTGCCCAGCAAGTTGGGAGTGATCAGAGCCTTTGCTTGGGCACTGCTTGTGGCAACGAGATTCTGAGATCATTCAAGTTGCCACGACCTCGGTCGAAACGGGGCATGCCTATGGGGATGCACGCCAAGCGACGCGGGGTCTTTGTGGATGAGGCCCCCTCAGCGCGCCCGTTCATTTAGCGCTTGGGTAAGGTCGATAAGGCTACCGAGTTGGTCGATTGTGGTGGAGAAGCGGGCGTCATCGCCTTCGGCATCGATCCCGCCACTTTCAAACATATCACGGGTTTCGATCACCACCACGACCCGGCCCTGCGCAAAGGCCAGACGCATGTTGTGGCCATTGAAAGCCGCTTCCATTTCCATCAGGCGCTCGCAAAACGCGGGGTGGAGGAGATAGCGCGCTTCGACTTGATCGGTGGACAGCACTTCAAAGCGGCGTTCAAAATCAGGGTGCACCATTTTGACAGGCTCTAGCTTCAGGCCTGTCATGCGAGCGCCCAAGTTAACCAAGCCATTGAACAGGCCCATATCTTGGCGCACCAAAGTCGTCGACGTAAAGGGCCGCGCAAATTGGTAGCCCATAATGACGCCTTGAAACACGGTAACGAGGCGGCGGTTCTTGCCCTCACCTTGATATTCTTGCAGATGGGCTTCGTGCAGCGTGCCTTCTGAGGCGCCGAACGTGCCATCCCAAAAGTCGCTATAGTCGGCTTGATCGGGGCTGGAAGGTAAAAGGCCCATGCGGGTGGCAAGTTCAAAATCGGCGCCGGGGACCCCGTCTAACTGATAGCGAAGCCCCAGCGCTGCGCCCAATTCTTCATTCGCCCGCACTTTGATTTGTTTGGACATGGCTTGCACAGGCAAGTTCGCAATCCACCAAGCAATCGCACCGATGACGGCGCCGACGACAAAGCCGTATTCGGCTTGATCCGGCATGAACGACATGACGGCGATGGCCGCAGCCGCCGCAATACCCATCCCGACCATCAAAATCTGGAGGTTGCGACGCTTGGCCTCTTCGCGTGCAGCGGCTTGGCTATCGAGCCAATCGCGCAGGCCGTTGGACATGACGTGGTCAAAAAGGGCTTGATGTCTCATGGGCCCTAGTTCTAACGCGGCCAAGTAAACAGAAAGCAACCAAGAATTCGGGTTAGTTCAACCGATCGGAGCCCAGTTTAACGATTTATAGGCTTTCCTCTGGCATGGAAGCACGTGTGTGGGGCCATGCTTGGCGCTAAAATCTTCATGTGAGTGGTAACAGGCGCTTGCGCCGGACTGTTGGGAGTAGAGGCAATGGAATTGTTTATCTGGGTGGGTATCCCGGTCATTTTGATCTTTTTGGTTGCCGGCATGTATAATAATCTCGTAGCCGCGCGCCAGAATTGCAACCAAGGCTGGGCCGATATTGATGCCGCACTGCGCCAGCGCCATGACCTCGTGCCAAATCTGGTTGAGACTGTCAAAGGCTATGCCACCCATGAATCCGGTACGCTGACTGCCGTTATCGCGGCACGTGCCGGTGCTTTGGATGCCAATTCGCCCGACCAATTGGAAAAAGCGGAAAAAGTTCTATCTGGCGCTTTGGGGAATTTGATGGCCGTCGCCGAGAATTATCCAGACCTAAAAGCCAGCGCCAATTTCCAAACCTTGCAAGGCGAACTGGCCGATATTGAAGACAAACTCGGTGCTTCACGCCGTGCCTTTAATGCGGCTGTGGCCACCTATAATACCGCAATCCAGTCCTTCCCCAGCAATATCGTCGCGGGCATGTTTAACTTCCCAGAGCGGACCTATTTTGAGCTGGACCGGAATGAGCGCAGCACGGTGAGTGCGGTTCCAAAGGTCGGCTTTAACTAGAATATAAGCATACCAAAGGCCGGAGCTCCTCCGGCCTTTATTTTTTTGTTTCAAAGTTAGTCAAAGTTAAACATTCGGCGCTAATATTGCGATCAATATTGATTGGAGAAGAGACGATGTGGCCACGTAATCAATCTGTCGGAGCAGGCGGCGGACGCAGCACAGCCCCCGGCGGCGGGCTCTACACGGGTCCAGGTGGCGGTCGCTCTAAAGAACCCGGCGGCGGGCTTTATGATGGTCCAGGCGGTGGCCTTTATAAAGGTCCTGGTGGCGGGCTTTCAAACGGGCGTGGTGGCGGCCTTAGCCGGGAACCCGGCGGCGGTCTCTATACCGGGCCAGGCGGTGGCCTATACACGGGGCCAGGTGGCGGCCTCTCTGCTGAAATTGGCGGTGGCGCTTATGCGGGCCTCGAAGGCCCCGTCTATATGAGCAACATCCCACCGTGGGACGTCTTCCTGCAGATCCTATGTGAAGACTATCCTCAATATGCGCATTTGGCCCATAAGATCGAAAGCGCGATCCGGCTTTAAGCCCGTTGATAAAAACGCACGATAAAGGGCATCACTCAGCGTGATGCCCTTTTCGTTTGGAAGCTAGAATTTATAGCCGATCCCGACCGAAGCCACCCAAGGATCAAGCGTCACCTTGGACTTCAAAGCTCCGAAATTGATGGTGGCGTCAGTCTCAAAGGCAATGTGCTTCAAGTCTACATTGACCGACCAAGGTCCCTTCGTCGCAATATCGGCCCCGACCTGAAGGGCATAGCCAAAGTCGTCTTTCAGATCGACATTGAAGCCATTCTTGCCGTCTTGGGAAGCAAACCAAATGTAGGTGAAGCCCGCACCAATGTATGGCGAGACACGCGCCTCTGGGGCAAAATGGTATTTGGCCGTCAAAGTAGGCGGCACATGCCAAAGCTCAGAGACCTCAACATTGGTCGCACCGCCAACAGCCTTCACTTTATGATTGCCAGAGCCAGCAATAAGCTCCAACGAAACGGCAGGGTTGACGTAATATTCGATGCCAATGGTCGGGACAAAGGAGTCATTGACCTTCACATTCAAGCCGGTGGATGCGCCGGCAGCGGTCAAGATCGCGCCGCTTTCATCCGGAACAATGCCGGTCAGGCGCACGTCTAGCTTGATGGTGCCGGCTTTAGGGGTTTGGAAAGCGTCTTGCGCGAAGGCTGTGCCGCCGGTCAGAGCCATGGCGGCGATAGCGGTTACTAGAAGTCTTTTCATCTGCGTCCCCTCAGGAAAATTGCCTCAAACTAGGCTTTGAGAACGCTGAGACTTATGAGCCTTTGCTCTGCCAAATTCGATTTGTCACTTTGCCGCGCGACGGCGTGCCGCGCGTCCGCTTGACGCAGGCAAGGGTTCAACGCCCATAATGAGCGCCGATCTCGTCATTCAACCGATTGGGTTTGGAATTTGCGCTTAAAGCGCGCGCTCGACCATCATGGTCTTGATCTCGCCAATCGCCTTGGCGGGATTGAGGCCCTTTGGACAGACTTGGGCGCAGTTCATGATCGTATGGCACCGATAGAGCCGGAATGGGTCTTCCAGATTATCGAGACGCTTGCCCTTTTCCTCGTCGCGGCTGTCGATCAGCCAACGATAGGCTTGCAGCAAAACCGCGGGGCCCAAATAGCGGTCGCCATTCCACCAATAGGAAGGGCAAGAGGTGGAGCAACAGGCGCACAAGATGCACTCGTACAGACCGTCCATCTTTTCACGGTCTTCTGGGCTTTGCTTCCATTCCTTCTCAGGCGCAGGCGTCGTCGTCTGCATATATGGCTCGATGGAAGCATATTGAGCATAGAAATTGGTAAGGTCCGGCACCAAGTCCTTGATCACCGGCATATGTGGCAGCGGGCTGACCGACAAGGTGTCGCCTGGAATTTCGTCATGGCCCTTGGTGCAGGCCAAGGTGTTGCGCCCGCCAATGTTCATCGCACACGACCCGCACACACCTTCGCGGCACGAGCGGCGGAAGGTCAAGGTCGCATCCATCGTGCTTTTGATATGGATCAGCGCGTCCAGCACCATCGGGCCGCATTGATCGACGGCGACGTCATAGGTGTCCCAGCGCGGATTCTGGCCCGTCTCCGGGTCGTAGCGATAAATCTTAAACGTCCGCACTTTCTTAGCGCCGGCAGGGGCAGGATAATGCTTGCCCTTGGTCACCCGAGAATTGGCTGGAAGTGTAAGCTGTACCATGCGACGCGTATCCTCATACCGACTGCGGTAGATGTGACATAGTCCAAGTCATAAGCTTCGGCAAAGGGTTCTGGGCGCTGGAGTGCAGTAAAGCGACAGTCCGCCAAGCAAAAGGCAGGCCCCAGTCACAGGGCCTGCCTCTTTTAAACGAAAGTGCAGATTGTATTAGGCTTTTGCCGACCGGTTGAGCCGCTCAACGGACAGTTCTGGAAGCGGGAACATCGAGGCGTGCGGCGCATCTTCTGCGATGACATCCACACTCTCACCATAGCCATTAAAGCGGGTGGCCATGGCGACGCCATAGGCGCCCAACATCCCAATCTCGATCCAATCACCTTCGCCAATATCGGCTGGCAAACGGAACGGACCTTTGGCGGCGTCCATCGAGTCGCATGTTGGCCCATAGAAGCGGAAGTCCGCCAATTTGGACTGTGTGCCACCGTCAGGACGGATCAAGGAAACAGGATAAACCCAATTGACGTGAGTTGCGTCAAACAGATTTCCGTAGGAGCCGTCGTTGATATAAAGCGCGTCGCCCTTGCGAAGGTCGACTTTGACCACGATGGAAGTGGCTTCAGCAACCAAAGCGCGGCCGGGTTCGGCCCACAGTTTGCAATTCATCGTCACCGGCATCGCATCGAACACGCGGTGAATTTCATCCACGAAAAGCTGCATCGGTGGCGGGTTCATGCCCGGATAGATGGATGGGAAGCCACCGCCGACATCCACCACATCGATGGTGACACCCGCTTGAATGATCAATTGCGAGGCTTCACGCAGTGCGGCGCGCCAAGCGCTGGGATTCATGCACTGGCTGCCAACATGGAACGACACACCCAAATCTTCTTGGGTTGCAGCCCGAGCCCGACGCAGAAGCGACACAGCTTCTTCGCCAATGGCACCAAATTTGGCTTCCAGCTTCAGACTGGCGTCCGCATTGCTGACGCGCAGGCGCACAACAAAGGTCAAGTCCTTAGCGCCATCGGTCTCATCGAGAATTTTTTGCAGTTCTTCCACGCTGTCGAGCGCGAAGATGCGGCAGCCAAACTCATGATAGGCCCGCGCAATCGCTGCGCGGTTCTTGACCGGATGCATGAATGCCAAGGTCGCAGTTGGGAACATGTCCCGCACCAGCTTGCACTCATTGACCGAAGCGACGTCAAAATGACGTACGCCTTCACGCCACAAGGCTTCCAGCACCCACGGTGAAGGGTTTGCCTTCACGGCATAAAGAATTTCTCCCTCGAAAGAATCGAGGAACCAGCGTGCAGCCGCCCGAACAAGATGCGGACGGTTGACGGCCAATGGCACATCCGGAC